>CAZION010000108.1:0-22851 GCA_964540865.1 uncultured Victivallis sp. | reverse complement strand
GGGAAGCTACGGGAGGACAGGCCGTTCAGAAATTCTTTTTGAGCTTTCAAAAATCCTCTGCAACGCGCCACATGCGAATTTTTAGGCCTCCCTAAAGTATAAAGTTAATGCTTTTCTTGAATATTGGCTTTAAGACTTAAAATAATAATGATAAGCATAAAACTGCAAGATAAAGCGTTTGGAGTACCGGCTTTAGCCGGAATATTAAAAGCCGTCATCCTAACGGCGATCCAAAAAAGTTGCGGCCCTTGCGGCCTAATTAAGCGTATAGGAATTTCAAAGTTATAACAATACAAGAAAAATATTTTAACCACTAATCTACACTTATCATACACTAATAATAAATATGCAATGAATGAAGTTTTCGGAATGAAAACTTCATTCATTGCATGGTTTGTATTTAATTCCTGTTAGTGACGATTAGTGAGAATTAGTGGTGAAATCTTTTTTGGTATTTAAAGTTGCGGCTCTTGGCCGCCTAATTCAATTAGGGCCGCGTCAGATCTTTGACTGGCAGGCGAGCCAGCCTTCTCTGCCTGGCATATTGACTGGGCGTATGGCGGCGTAGGGGTTTTCACCTATGTTCTGGAGAAGTTTTGAAAGAGGGGCGAATTCGATCCCTGCATTCCGGGTTTTGACAAGGAAATCCTGGAAAATATCGAGGCATGCAATGCCTTCGGCTTCCGCGTGTATAGTGAGTACATTCAACCTGTCCGGTTTCATCAGTGAGATGATGTGGTCGTTGTAGTTTTCGTTTGTGATGCCGTTGCGTCCAATGAGTTCGTCGTATGTGGGGAGGGTGGTCGGGATCTGCGGTTGTGCGATCTTCATGCCGTTAAGAACCGGAAGGAAAATTTCAGAACCGCGGCAATCGCTGTTGTAGATGAAAGGGAAACCGCCTTTTACAAGCAGAGTCCTGTCATTGCATTTCCAGCCCGGGACAGCGGAGCAGGGCGGTGTTACGCCTGTTATCTCGGTGAGGATTCTGATTCCCCGGCCGATGGATGTCCGCATGGATTCGGAGTCCATTGAATCAATTTCCGCCTGCCATTGATAATGGTCCCAGGCGTGGAGGCCTATCTCATGTCCATCGTCGTGGGCGGCTTTTATAACGTGGCTCAGTTTCTCTCCGATAATCGGCCCCTGCCAGAACGTGCCCATGAAAATGATGTCCCACCCGTAGAGGCTGGCAGCCTTCGAGCGCAGCATTTTCAGTAGGAACTGCGGTTTTATGAGCCTGCGTAGATGCCTGCCCATGTTGTCGGGGCCGACAGAAAAGAAGAAAGTCGCCTTTACCCCATGTGATTTCAACACCCTGCACAGGGCGGGAACTCCGAGCCTTGTGCCTCTGAAAGTGTCAACATCGATTCTCAGCCCGGCTGTCATTTCTTCAAACTTTCCTTGATGAAGAAGTCGAGGGTTTCATCGACGGAGCTGTCAAGGGGGATGCCGGGTTTCCATTTCACATATTTTGCGGCATTCTTGATTTTGGGTTTTCTGAACTGGACGTCCTGATAGCCCTGTCCGTAATATGAAAGGCTTTCAATCTCCTTGAACCCTGCAAAAGGCGGGAACTTGGAGCGCATCGGGTGTTTCTCAAACTTGTCCACAAGTATTTTTGCGAGTTCCGCAATGCTGGCTTCGTTGTCCGGGTTTCCGATATTGATGATTTTACCGTTGCAAAGGTCGTCCTTGTCCTCGATGATCCTGAAAAGGCATTCTATGCCGTCCGCAAGGTCCGTGAAGCATCTTTTCTGGTTTCCCCCGTCAATGAGGAGGATGGGTGTACCTTCGACCAGGTTCAGGATCAGCTGTGTTATGGCCCTGGAACTCCCTATCCTGGCCGAGTCGAGAGTGTCGAGTCTTGGTCCGATCCAGTTGAACGGTCTGAACAGGGTGAACTTCAGGCCTTCTTTTTGGCCGTAGGCCCAGATCACCCTGTCGAGGAGCTGTTTGCAGCAGGAGTATATCCAGCGCTGCATCCTTATCGGCCCGAGTATGAGTTTTGAATTGTCCTCGTCGAAATCCTCTTCATCGCACATGCCGTAGACTTCGGAGGTTGACGGGAAGATGATTCTTTTTCCGTACTTGACGCAGTAGCGGACAATCCTGAGATTCTCCTCGAAGTCGAGCTCGAAGACACGGATCGGGTTCCGCGTGTATTCAATCGGGGTGGCGATTGCGACAAGCGGGACGATTACGTCGCATTTCCTGACGTGGTATTCAATCCATTCGCGCTGGATGGAGATGTCCCCCTCATTGAAACTGAAATTGGGCTTGCCTATAAGGTGCTGCAGATAGTTTGAACGCAGATCCATGCTGTGGACCTCGTATTTCCCGTTTTCGAGGAGTTTTTCGCTCAGAGCGCTCCCGATGAAGCCGTTGGCCCCGAGGATAAGGACGCTTTTTTTTCTTTCACTGTAGATTGCGGAGGCGGTATCCTTGCTGAGTTTCATTCCCTTCACGAGTTTGCAGTCCAAGGCGAGCTGTTCTCCGCTCATGTAAAGGCCGCCTTCAGCTTCAGCGAAATCCACTCTGAGGGCTCCTTTTCTACATGCAACCACAAGGGGGGATGATGAGATTATATGGCCTGGCCTTAGATTCTTATTGGATGACGGAACTTCGGACACTTCCCATAGAATGTATTTTTTTCCGCCCATGAAGGTGAATGCTCCTGGGAAAGGTCTGGTGACAGCCCTTACCAGGTTCCTTATCTGAGTGGAAGTCATGTCCCAGTCTATCTGGCCGTCTTTCGGTTTTCGTCCTCCGAGATACGACGCCTTTGAATTATCCTGAGGGATCCGCTTTGTTTTTCCGGTTTTAATTTTAGGGAGTACTTTTTCAAGCAATTTTGCCGCTGCCGCATCCGCCTTGCGGTGGAGGGACAATGCGGTGTCATTGGATGATATGGTGATTTTTTCCTGTGCCACGATGTCGCCGTCGTCCGGCTTGGATGTCATATGGTGGAGGGTGACACCTGTTTCTTTTTCTCCATTAACCAAGACCCAGTTTATGGGGCATCTCCCCCTGTATGCAGGCAGGAGCGAACCGTGGAGATTCAGGCAGCCCTTTGGAGGTATTTCAAGAATTGCAGGCTTGAGCATGTTCCTGTAATAGAGCGAGAAAATAATGTCAGGCTTCAGATCCTTTATTTTTTTCACCCATACGGCGCTGTTCACGTCGGACGGGGCGTATACGGGTATTTTGTGTTTTGATGCTGTTTCTGCTGCGGAGCCGAACCAGATATTTTCGCCTGGATCGTCGCTGTGCGTGAACACAGCGGCGACATCGAAGCCGTGTTTGACCAGGGCTTCGATTCCGGTGCAGCCGATATTGTTATATGCGAAAACTACAGCTCTCATTGATTTTGGGCTCCTTGGAATGTTATCGGAATTTTCAATTGACTGATTTCCCGGCGAATCTTTCCTTGACGAAATATCTTGGCCGGGACCTTACATCGTGATATATGCGGCCGATATATTCGCCAAGCAGCCCCATTCCGATGAACTGGGCGCCTATGAAAACGAACAGTATCGCAAAGAGGGTGAAAACTCCCTCTACGGCCCAGTGGGCCCCGTGGATAATTCTCATTGCCATGAGGAAAAGGCCGAAGGATATCCCGCAGAAGGAGATTATTCCCCCGAGAATGCTGAGGAGCCGCAGCGGGAAAGTCGTCATGCTTGTTAAAAGGTCGAACTGCAGGTTCAGGAGTTTCCAGATATCGTATTTCGAGTCGCCGGACAACCTCTTGGAGTGGGAGACTTCCACCTCGGTGGGGTTTGCTGCGAAAATGTTCGCCAGCACCGGTATGAAAGTGCTTCTTTCATTGCATTGGAGGATGGCTTCGACAATGTTTTTCCTGTAGGCCCTGAGCATGCAGCCGTAGTCGTGCATTATTACGCCGGTGACCTTCCGCACTGTCAGGTTTATTATCATAGATGCGAATTTCCTGAACATGCTGTCGTTTCGCGGCACCCTTACACTTCCGACAACATCATGGCCCTCCCTGATTTTTGCGATGAGCTTGGGGATTTCCTCGGGAGGGTTCTGCAGGTCGGCATCGAGCGTGACTACAATCCCGCCAGCGGCCTCGGCGAAACCGGCCAGGACCGCAGAGTGCTGGCCATAGTTCCTGTTGAGGATTATTGTCCTTACCGTTTCGGGATTTTGCTCTGAAGCCTGTTTTAACATTAGCGGGGATTTGTCCTTGCTGCCATCGTCCACAAAGATGATTTCGAACTTCCCTCCAAGCCCAGAGCATGTCGTCAGGCACCTACGGATGAGTTCATCAAGGTTTGACTCCTCATTGAAGACCGGAATCACGACCGATACCATATCATTCTCATTCATCTTAAATACACCTTATGAATTTTAAAGTTCGTTTTAATCCTGAGTCGGTAAACACACGAAATATACCCTTTCCATCAGAGAAATAGCCATTATTAAGGACTGTTTTCCGCCCCGCCCATTTTCCAGGCGCTTATGTTGTTGTTTCCCTTTGCGTTGAAGAAGGCTTTTTCGACAATAACAGGGTAACCCTTTATTTCGCCCGGTAGGAGTTCCATGATTATGTCTGAATACTTATTTAACGACACTATCAGTTTGGGGCCTTTGTTTTCAGAGATGAACTTTTTCATATCTTCGGTGGATTCGAGGATCTTGAAAGGCTCTTTCCTACCGATGTAGAACAGCATGTTTGCAGGCACCTTCATGAAAAATGCGGTGTTCGCAGCCGGGATCTTGGAGATTTCAGCCTTCAGGAGCATTGATGTGCTTCTGTTTGTGGAGAATGAAGTCAGGGCTGGAAACTGGAAACAGAAGAATGCGCCGGACAGCATAAGAATTGAAAGTATTAATGGGGCAACCTCTGAACTTGATCCAGTGATCTCAGCCTGTAGTTCGCGGGAGATGAATCCTCTTTTTAAAAAAACGGAGATTGACAGCAGTCCGGCAATCGGGCTCGAGATGTAAAGGATCAGAGGCAGACTCAGTCCGTATTTCCTTTCCACTATAATGCATGCCAGAGGTGATGCGATTCCGGCAATACTGGTTATAATTATCAGCCATTTCGAGACGCTGCAGAATATGTTCTTCCATCTGAAGAAATCACTATGGAGCATCACGGCGGTCAGGATTGCGCAGAATGGGAGAATCGGCATGATATAGTAGACTCTCCTGGAACCTGAGGCGGTAAAGAACAGGAATATCAACAAAGCCGTAAACAGTAGCCAGGTTGTGTTCTTGTTCATTCTCCTGAATCCATGGAGGGCGCTTATGGCAGCACCTATGAAAATAATCGACCATGGGATGAGAAGCTCCGGAAGGTAGTAGAAATAAACAAAGAACGGCTCCTTGTGATCGAAAGGGTTGACGAATCTTTGGATGTTCTCCTTGAAGACAAGGGAAAGTCCGTTCGAACCATAGTCAGGGTTAGTCATTGATGCATAGATGAAAGGGAAGAGATATACTGAAAAACCTATGATGATTGCAACAGCATGCGATATGCAGATATGCTTTTTCCATGATCTGAAGACGACTGCATCGGCAAAGACGGCGATCAGCGGTATGGCGACCGCAGCAAGTCCTTTGGCATGGGCGCCGGTGAAGCAGAGCAGATAGAATATCAGATACGTGAGAAAACCGAGCTTCTCCTTTCGCAGCTGGTACCATGCAATCGCCAGGATTATTACGGTGAGGTTTTCCATGTCTGCAGCCGCGGTCCTGGCCCAGAAAATAAAACCGTACGAGGTCAGCAATATCCATGCTGCGGTTGCAGCAGCCTTTTCGGACCACATTTTGCGCGCCATGATGAAAGTCGCCCAGAGGGCAAGGAGCCCCGCGATGGCGCTGGGAATCCGCGTGGTCAGTTCATTCAGGGAGCCTGTGACAACCGCTGTGGCTGCGATGAACCAGTAGCTCAGGAGAGGTTTGTCGAAATAAGGGGTATTGTTAATTGTAGGATGGAAGAAATCCCCTGAAAGGAACATCTCCCTTGTTATCTCCGCCCACCTGTCCTCGGAACCCCACAGCTCCCTGCTTCCCAGCGACCAGAACAGCATGAAGATGGCTGACGCCCAGAAGAAAATTACAAAGATGTTTTTTCTGATATAACCCGTCATTCAAAACCTCTGAATTAGTGTTTTCCTAGAATTTCTTTTATTGCAGCGATGACATCGCAGACATCGTCCTCTGTCATGTCCGGGAATAGCGGAAGTGAGAATATCCTCTCGGAATTCCATTCTGTCTCCGGGAGCCTGCCCTTCCATTCACCCATATTGTCCAAATAATATTTCTGGAGGTGCGCCGCCCTGAAATGCAGCCCGGACCCTATATTCCTTTTCTTCAGTTCGTTCATGAATTCGTCGCGGCTCATCCCGGCTTTCCCGATGTCAAGCCGAACAATGAAGAGATGCCATGAATGCGTGAACCCATAGTCCGGATCCGAAAGCGGGATGATTTCTTCGATGTCTGACAGTTTTTCCCTGTAGAGGGTCGCCAGGCACCTTCTTTTATTGTTAAATTCCTCAACTTTCGCGAGCTGCCTGATCCCGAGAACGGCGGAAATATCCGTCATGTTGTACTTGAATCCCGGTTCCAGCACCTGGGCCTGCGGAGACCTGCCGAAAGTCTGCCTGTCATAGGCGTCAACGCCGAGGCCATGGAATTTCAGCTGGCGGATCCGCGTAAGGAGCTCCTGGTCGTTCGAGCAGAACATCCCACCTTCGCCGGTGGTGATGTTCTTGATCGGATGGAAAGAGAAGATCGATGTCCCGCGCCGCCCGATCATTTCGTTTTTATATGCGGTTCCCACCGCGTGTGCGGCGTCTTCAACTATTTTGAAACCATGCTTTCTGGAAATCTCATATATTGGGTCAAGATCGGCTGGAGCTCCTGCAAAATGAACTGGTATTGCAAGTTTCGTCCGCGCTGTTACACATTTCTCAAGGGCCTCCGGTGTTATCATGAGTGTGTTGCGGTCGATGTCTGCGAAGACAGGCTTGGCTCCGGACAGAGCAATCAAGTTCACGGTGGATACCCATGTCATGGATGGGGTTATCACCTCATCGCCGGGGCCGATCCCGAGCGCCTTCAGCAGGAGATGCATTCCGGCGGTGGCGGAAGCAAGCGCGACTGATCCATGGCATCCTACGTATTTCGTGAAGTTGCTTTCGAATTCGGCATTTTTAGGGCCTGTGGTGATCCAACCCGAACGCAGTACGTCGCCTACGGCATTTATGTCATCTTCGGAAATGCTTGGTTTTGAGAAAGGCAGGAAGTCTTTTCGCATGATGTTAACTTGTTATTCCGCATATTTTAAGTTTATATCCCGTCCGCAACAAAAAACAGGTGCGGCATAATGGGGCAGAATGTATACGGTCATCGTATGTAAATCAAGACCTCTGAACGCGGGTTTTCACAGAATAGGTATCAGCAGCGAGCAGGTGTTTTCGAGGATCTGCCGGGGAAGCTTTTTATTCAGGATGTTTTCAAGCAGGACCTCCCTGGATTCCGACATTTCCTTCTGGAACTGGGAATGAAGCACGTCAAGGAAATCCCCCTGCATCACGGCGAAATCAAGTTCGAAGTTGAGCTTGAAGCTGCGAACATCGCAATTGCTGGATCCCATCAACGCCCATGAACCGTCCACAATCATTGCCTTCGCATGTGAAAAGACGCCTTCCTTTTCATAAATCCTTACGCCGGACTCCAGGAGATTCCCAAATAGGCTCTGAGTGGCGTACTGGACATACCAGTGGTTGTTCTTTTTCGGGACTATTATGCGGACTTCGACACCTCTGGCGACAGTGGCGCAGAGCATTTTTATGAAAGGTTTGTCGGGGACAAAATACGGTGTCATGATCCAGACATATTGCTGCGCCGTGGAAAATGCGGTGAAGAAAACTTTTTCTATGGCTTCATAATTCTGCCCTGGTCCGGTATCAATCACCCTGATTATTGAGTCGCCGCATTTTTCAGGGACAGGGAAATTATCCTCGATGAAAAGGTGGGTGGGGTGTGTTGCGGAAACATAATGCCAGTCCCTCAGGAAGGAAACCTGGAGCTCCCCTACCGCCGGTCCGTTTATCACGCAGTGGAGATCGTGTATGTAATGATCCGGGCTGCTCAGGCCGGTGACATTGTCACTGCTTATGTTTATTCCACCCACGAAAGCGGTTTTCCCGTCGATCACAAGCAGTTTTCGGTGATTCCTGAGCTGGATGCTCCATGGCGATTTCAGGTTGAAAGGTGAGAACGGCCTCATTTCAAAATTCGGGTTCTTCCCGCCATAGTTCCTGAAGAGGAAAGACAACAGGGCCTTCGAGCTGCCGAATTTATCATATATGATTTTCACTTTTACACCGCTTTCCGCTTTGGCTTCAAGGCGGTCAAGTATGGATTTGCCGATAGTGTCGTCCATGATTATGAAAGACTGGAGGTGAATGCTGTTTTTCGCCTTCTCGATCTCCTCAAGCATTTTCGGATACGCCTTTGTGCCGTCTAGGAGAAGTTCAATCCTGTTCCCGGTCAGGGGAACTGTGTCGTGAAGGAGCCTGTCAAGGCTCATGCAGTAGGCGGGATAATCCCCCTGTTTTTCAGGTTTTAAAATGAACTTCGCCTGTTCGGAAAGATACCTGTTTATAGGCTGATGTTCCGGGTTGTTCTTGTGGGAGCTCACCAGGTCGTGCGCTATTTTTATCTGGATGCCTCGGGTATACATCTTGTTTATTCCAAAAAGTATATATAGGAGTGTCCCGGCAATCGGGAATGAGAATACAATGATCAGCCAGGCGACTGCGGCTGGAGGTTCCTCATGCTTGTTGAGAACTATGTGCACAGCCACGAATGCACAGATGACAATGTCGACGATAATCAGAAATACTGTTGTAAAGGTATCAAGACGAATCGGTTCAAGCATGTATTTTCCCCTTTGTAAAAAAATAAACTGTGTTATGGCATAAATCCACTATTGTTCCATGGTTTATTGGATAACTGGAGGTTTGGGGTGATTGAATATGCATGTCGGCAATGCTATTTTTGAATATGTAAAATGGCATGAAAAAGCGCTTGCGAATCACGCAAACAGTTCACGGAAATACGGGTTATCGGCGGATGATGAAAGAAAAAGAAATACATCAGATGATTTACAGGACTTTCCGGCAGGGGAGTGGTGTCGCCGTCGGGCCGGGGGATGACTGCGCCGCACTCGATTTCGGGGGAGGCCGGTATTTCCTTGCCGCAACTGACCAGCTCGTTTCGGAAGTCCATTACATTCAGGGGAAAACTTCGGCTGCTGCCATCGCCAAAAAACTTTTCAACCGCAACATCAGCGACATCGCCGCCATGGGCGGGACTCCCGCTTTTGCACTTCTTACTGTCGCCTCGCATTCCGCCGACAAGAAATGGTATTCGGGTTTCATAAAATCAATCCAGAATGAAGCCGCCAAATGGAATGTGAGCATTTGCGGAGGAGATATCTCATCGGTGAAGAAGGATGTGACTGTCTGCACTCTCACAATTAACGGATGGGTGGATAAAAATAAAATATGCCTGAGGTCGAATGCGAAGTCCGGAGACATCCTCTACGCCACAGGTTTGTTTGGCAATTCATTCAAATCCGGACAGCACCTGAGCTTTACGCCAAGGATTGAGGTCGGCCATTTCATTGCGGGTAAATTCACCAGGGCGATGATAGATGTGAGCGACGGCCTTCTGGTTGACGCGCAGAGGCTCGCCTCGGCTTCCGGAGTCGGACTTGTGATTGACACGGCAAGAATTCCGCTCAGGAAGGGAGCATCGCTCAAGACGGCTCTTTCCGAAGGCGAGGATTATGAACTGATTTTTGCGGTGCCACCTTCTAAGTCAGAAATGCTCCAGAAGAAATGGCCTTTCAAAAACATACGGCTTTCCCGTATCGGAAGTTTTATCAGTGGCGGAAATGGCAGGATTTTCGATTTGCAACAAAGAGAACTTACAAAAATATATAAAACAGGATTCGACCACTTTGATGATAAAGGAAATTGAAAGCGTATCGGAAGAACAGACCGAAGGAATAGCTGCGGATTTCGCGAGTAAATCTATACCAGGAACAGTTGTCGCCTTATACGGCGAACTCGGCGCCGGAAAGACGGTGTTCGCCCGCGGTTTTGCCCGCGGTCTCGGTGTGACAGAAACCGTATCAAGCCCGACATTTACGATCATGCAGGAATATAAGCTGAACGAAGGCTCAAAAGCAAAGGGGATTAGCTGGTTCTATCATCTTGATCTTTACAGGATTGAAAACCCGGAATCGGCACTGGTCTTCGGAGTTGATGAATATCTTTCCAACGACAACGCGGTCCTCCTGGTGGAATGGGCGGAACGCATCGAGAAATTACTTCCGAAGAATACGGTCAGAATTGAAATATCACATTCCGGAGAGACCACAAGGAAAATCAGATTCACTTCATGATTTTATTGGAAATTGTATTTACGGACCGCCGGCATTTTGCCGGCATCGGAAGGAAGAAGAAGACAAGACTGCCAGCAAGATGCTGGCGGTCCGTTAAGATGGAACGTGCATGGAACGCCACCATCCCTGGTGGCATCGGGACGGGGAAAGATGAAGACTGCCAGCAAGATGCTGGCGGTCCGTTAAGATACGAGACGCCTGTATTACATTAGAGTTTCCCTAAAATACGAATCTTTGAACTTTTTTCGGATTTCGTGTTTCGAATTTTCTTATAGCGGCGGATTGACGTTGGCTTTGTTTTCGACCTCTTTCTTTAATCCTTCGTAGCATGCCTTGTAGATGTTTGAAAGATCAAGGGACTTCTTTTTCAAGTAGCCTGTTTCCCATTTTGTGCTCGGGCTTGTCAGTGTTTTCTGGTAGAACGGACAGAAGTCCGGAAGTCTTTTCCCGATGGTGAGCATCTCCTTCTTGAGCTGTGTTGAGGTAACGTTTTTCATGGTGTTTCCCTGCGTTTTGCTGCCATCCTGGATATTCGCCCTGAGCACGGGAATCTCTCTCAGATATGTATTGTTTGCCTCAATCCACGCCTTCATTTTATCAGATTGCGATGATTTCAATTCAATGGGAGTGTAGGGGCTTCCGCACCAGGTATCCGCTGTCTGTGTGAATGGAAGCAGAAAGTTTTCCGCTTCTCCGATGAGCACCCCCTGGCTGATAAACTGGGTCTGATCAATTTTCCGCCAAGTCAGGCTCTCACTGATAACCTGCACAGTATTTGACTTGTCAGTTAAATCCTCATTCTCGTTAAGCCTCAACCAGGAGACCTTTTTAAGAGTGAACCCTTTGTTTCCGGCGATTCCGATCAGCTTCCCGTTTTTTGAAATCACCGGACTGCCGACGATTTCTTCAGTGTAGGGACTGGCGAACGTATTATCATTGTTAATCTTTATTGACAGTTCGGAAATGACTCCGAACTTGGAACTAGTTTTAAAAACATCTGCCGGTTCACCGTAACTGATGTTTTCCTGGAATTGAATCTGCATGCTTTCGATGTTTTCTGTTTTTATCCTTAAAAGTCCATTCTGCTGCTCCGGGGATTCAAAGGAAATGGGCTTTAGGGACTTTCCCGAAAGAGATTTGATTGAAACCATGCCGCCGGTGAAAACATCCTGGGACGTAAGTATGAAAGTCTCGTTCTGCATTTTCAGGATTATGCCGCACTTCCTGCCTGTGGATGTTTCAATCACGACCAGGGAGTTCCTGAATTTTTCAAACTGTCCCGCAAGAATATCAGGGGCGGCTATCAACATTGAAAACATTATTGAAATCAGTATTTTTTTTAACATGGGATAACTTCAGTTTGTTTTGTTTAAGGTGTCCGGGGATATATAGGTCAGTGTTGAGGCCCTGGCGGTTATCCTGCTGGAAATTTCATCATAAAAGGCCGACATTTCGCTGGTATAGGATTTCATGTATGGGGACATCCCCAAACTCCTCGTTGCAGTCGCCCGACTTGACGCGAATGAGGAAAACCTGATGCCATCATTTCTGGCCGTATCCTGCAGTTTTTTCGCAAGATCCTGGAAATGGTTAGGGTCTTTTGATATGCTTGCCATATATTTCGGATTGTTCTCCATTTTCTTATTGTGATCCTCGACCCATGGTTTGATTTCAAGACGTGGGAGCGCAATTCCTATTTGTCCATATGGGTTTGAGTTCCATATGCAGGCAATCGAAACATAATCTTCAACAAGATTCCTTGAATCGGCAAGCGTTTTTAGCTGAAACGCCAAATCCTGCTTGTTTACGGCAACCCACTTGATATCGTCTGAGAATCTTGAGCATATCGCATTGCCCCAGTCCACTTTTATGAACAGCGAGGGCTTTTTGGGATCTTCCTTTCTGGAATCCGTTCTTTCTAGTACGGGGAGATCGCAAGTGACAATGCCGACCACTTTGCCTCCGCTGCTGATTACTGGAGAACCTGAGATAATGAATGAAGATTTGTCGATTTTGTTTAAACTGAAAAATTCCGGCCCGATTCCATTCACCGTCACAGTAAGGGAATCCGTACCAAATTTCGCATTCTTAGGATCAATCGATGCAGTCGCAATTGTTATCCCCTGCGCCATTTTAACCTGCTGGTCAATCTCAAAAAAGCTTCCCGGGCTTTCATCAATTGAAATCCTGACTATATCCCTGTCGGAGGCAAGCTCGACCGTTCCGGTTTTAATCTGCCTCCCGTCTTTCATGAAAAGATTGAATCCGGTGTTCCCAAGTCCGTGCATGCTGGTGAAAACATATATCTTATCTCCTTGTTTCCCAAAGAACCCGCAGGCGGATGACTCTCCTCCGTTTTTGAAGACAACAAGCTTTTCCGGGACCGGGGATTCTGCGGCCTCCGCATTCCAGGTGAATAATGAATTAAATATTATTAGGATTGAGGGTAGCAGGGATTGGCAGGCGCTCTTTTTGTTAAAGCCGAATTTAATGGGCGAAATTGTCATCAGTATTTTTCTCAAATGAATTTGGTTTTTAAGGGAAAGTAAAGGTATTTAGGGTTGGCCTGTTTTCAAGAGTGGATATACGCATTCTTTGCAATGTTCTGCTCCGTCGGATTTGAGCAGGCTTGAATATAAGACAAATTCGGAGACATGGAATTCCATTGGGAACAGGTTCTTGTGGATGCTGTTGAGTTTGATACAGTCTTTTGCGTTCACAAGTTTCAATCTTGCAACGGTTATGTGTGGCTGGAACTTCCTGCTTTCAGGCGGTATTCCGCAGGAATCAAGAACTAAGTCCATGTATTCCTTCAAATCGGAAAGTCCCCGGTTTTCACCGCAGCCGAGCCAGAAAACCGAAGGCCTCCTCTCATTCGGGAAAAATCCGGAACCTGTGAGCTCCAGTCCGAAAGGAGCGAGTTTTATTTCAGAAAGCGAGGATTTTATCCGGCCGAACAGGCTGTCATCGGAATCTCCGATGAACTGCATGGTGATGTGGATCTGATCCCTGTCAACCCACCTGACGCCAGGAAGATTTCTGCGAAGTTCGCAGATATTGTCCTTTACCGGATCCGGAATGTCGATTGCGATAAAAAGTCGAGGCATGGTTTTTCCTGTGTAAATTGGAACATTGACTTTGCATGGATTATTGGATTGTCGGATTATTGGATTAATGTAACGAAAAATTACAGGAATAAAATACCATATGAGTAAAAAATCCGAACATCCGCTCCTTCTCTGTGATCTAGACGGAACCCTGATTGACTCAAGGGAGGACTTGGTGACCGGTGTAAATCTGATGAGGGCCGATTACGGGCTTGAACCCCTATCCCTAGAATCAGTGACGGGATTTGTCGGTGACGGCGCTAGGAAGCTTGTGGAGCGCGCACTGCCGGGGCCACTGAAAAACATCGACGAGGCCCTCCATAAGTTCAAGGGATATTACAAGGCGAACATGTTTGTCAAGACACGGCTTTATACTGGCGTCGAGGAAGGGCTTCGCATTCTCCATGGGAAAGGCTGGAAGCTAGCGCTCAGCAGCAACAAACCTTCCGGCAAATGCGAAGACATCCTCAAACATTTCGGAGTTGATGTTTACTTTGACGTTATCCTCGGCGCATCCGATAATTATCCCCTGAAACCGGATCCGGCAAGCATTTTAATCGCAATGGACGAGACAGTTTCGGACAAAATCCGGACATGGATCATCGGCGACAACTACACCGATCTTGAAGCAGGGCGCAGGGCGGGAATAAAACGCTGTTACGCAAAATACGGATTCGGTCATGTCGGGACTGAAGAATATGACATGGCGGTTGATTCATTTATGGAATTCGTGGATTCACAAATCAGGTGAAGGGAAGTCAGAGATGATTAGACAGGATTACAGGATTTTCTGGATTTATTCAATTCACCGCCATCCTGTCAATCCTGTTATCCTGTCAATTTAGTCAATGTAAAGGCAATCCTATGAATTGGAAAAACGAGTCAGTTCTGGTTACCGGGGGAGGGGGCTTCCTTGGGAAACAGATTATTGAGTCTCTTCGCGGGCTTAACTGCGGATCCATAAGGTCGCTAGGCAGAAGGCCGCAGCCGGAACTCGAAAAAAACGGTGTCGAGGTTTTGTGCGGAGATATCAGTGACAGCGCTTTCATTTTTAAGGCCTGCGAATCTCGCACGCTTGTCTTTCATACAGCCGCATTCGCAGGCGTCTGGGGAAGACGCGAAGACTTCCACAGGATAAATGTAACCGGAACTCAGAATGTTGCAGACTCATGCAGGAGGAGAAACATAAGCACGCTTGTTTACACGAGTTCGCCAAGCGTAGTCCTCCATGACGGCGATACGAAGAACGCCGATGAATCGATTCCTTATCCTGAAAAATATCTGGCATATTATCCCGAGACCAAGGCAATAGCTGAACGACTGGTGCTTAATGCGAATTCTGCGGAATTCGCAACTGTCGCCATCAGGCCGCATCTGATCTGGGGACCTGGAGATCCGCATCTTCTTCCCCGCGTCATCGAAAGGGCTAGAAAAGGAAAACTCATTCAAGTGGGTGAAGGTAAGAATCTTGTTGATATGACATATGTTGACAATGCGGCTCTCGCCCATATCTCCGCCGCAGTTACTTTGCGAAATTCGCAGAAAGCCAACGGTAAGTCCTACTTCATAAGCGATGGGAATCCTGTAATACTGTGGAACTGGATAAACAATCTCCTGAAACTGCTGGACATTCAACCCGTAAGCAGGGAAATCTCCTTCCGTTCCGCCTATGTGGCAGGGGCTTTGATGGAACTGATTTATCGGTTCCTGCCTCTCCCAGGAGAACCGCCTATGACCCGCTTTGTAGCAGGTCAGCTTGCCCATTCACACTACTTCAATATCTCCGCAGCCAGGAACGAGCTCGGATACAGTCCCGTAGTAAATCCTGAAGACGCCATGAAAAAGACAGTCGAATGGCTCAAAGAGAAAGCAACCTTGCAGGAAACGGAGAATCGGTGAGCCGGAGAATCGGCGAAGCGGAGAGTGTATAAAAACTGATATCGAACCTCTGAATTCTGTCATCTTCCGTTCTTCCAAATCGCCGATTCACCGTTTCTCCCATTCTCCGATTCGATTTTCATAACAGCCCTTGGCATGGTATATGCTACATATTATCAAGATAATAATATGAGGAGGGACTATGAAAGGCATATATACTTGTCCGTATTGCATGAAGACCTATACAATAGTAGAGGAGGGGGATTATCTGTGCGAGTGCGGAAGGCAGTTTTTCTATCCACCCATGTGTTCGGCGAGATCCTCTAAATATTCATGTACGGCCCCGGTGTATATGGATTGCTCCAGTGGAAGTGTGAAGAAAAGGTTGAATTATAATTATGGCAGGAGGAGCTTTTTCAAATCAAGGACCGGGTCAAGATGCCCTCTCTCCAAAGCCTCGCTCATTTCTGGAATTCTCGGCTTGGTTTCATTCGGGGTCTTAAGTATTCCTGCACTGATCCTCGGATTTTCAGCTTTAACGCTTATTTCAAACCCTTTCTATAATTATAAGGGCGTATGGATGGCGGTATTTGGAATACTCCTAGGCGCGGTCGGCGTTGTGGGCTGGGGATTGTGGGTGTACTCGCTACTGTAATCTTGAGATATCCATCGGAATACCCATGGAACGCCGGCACCCTTGCCGGCATGCTTTCTCTTTAAACTCGGACACTATTCAAGGATTTTCAATTTTTCCCTGTCAATTCTTTCTTCAGGTGGTTGACCGTTGCCGCGAAATGCTTCATGCAGGCTTCCACCGGTTCTGGTTTGCTGAGGTCAACTCCGGCGTCCCTGAGAATATCCAATACATCCTTTGAATCGCCTGCCTGGAGAAAGTTCATATATGCGTCCAGCTTTGACTTGTCTCCGTTCAGGATGTTTTCCGAGAATTTCATCGCCGCAGAAAAGCCGGTCGCATATTTGTAAACGTAGAAGTTGTAGTAGAAATGCGGAATCCTTGCCCATTCCATGCGTATCTTGTCGTCAGGTTCAATCGAACGCCCATGGTATTCCGAGTTGATCTTGAAATATGAGGATGCGAGTTCATCTGCGGAAAGAGGAATCCCTTTTTCTCTTTTTTCATGGATCAGTTTTTCGAACTCCGCGAACATTGTCTGGCGGAAGACCGTGCACCTTATTTCTTCGGCAAGCCGGTTATGGAGATACAGACGGATTTTCTTGTCCGTGAATTTTTTCATCAGATACGAGTGGAGCAGGAGTTCGTTTGTGGTGGATGCCGCTTCCGCAGCGAAAATACTATATTGGGCGTAATGGTAGTCCTGTTTTTTATTGGATAGATATGAATGCATGGAATGTCCGAGTTCATGTGTGAGTGTGAAGACATCGTTCATTGTGCCATTGTAGTTCATCAGGATGTAAGGGACGGAATCATAGCAGCCGCTCGAGTAGGCACCGCATTTTTTCCCTCGACATTCAAGCACGTCAATCCAGCGTTCATTTAGTGCCTTGTCAATTAGTCGGCAGTATTCCGGGCCGAGCGGCTCTAGCGATTCACGCACATAAATGCATGCATCTTTCCAGCTGATTTCCATATCGCAGTCGGGAACAATCGGACAGTAGATGTCATACATGTCCATTTTTTTCAGTTTGAGGATCTTCTTCCTAAGTTCAAAATAACTGTGGAGGGATGGGAGATGTCTTCGAACTGTACGGATTAGATTCGTATATACTTCGTCGGGGATATTGTCCTCATGCAGAGCCGACCTCAGTGATGATGGATAGTTCCTGATTTTTGCATCAAACGTATGGGTTTTTATGGCTCCGTCTAGTATTGCGGCGAAGGTGTTGCGGTACTTTGAAACCGTCTCATACATTGTGTTGAATGCCGATTTGCGGATTTCGCGTTTCTGGCTTTCAACGAGCTTGATGTAGTTCCCGTGGCTTAGCTCGACTTCCTCCCCTTTGCCGTCCGGAACTTTCGGGAATTTCATGTCTGCATTGCTGAGCATTGTGAATGTTTTGTATGGAGTTGACAGTGCGTCGGAAGCCAATCCGAGGATTTTCTCTTCCGGTTCTGAAAGTGTATGCGGTCTGTCCCTGAGTAGTTCTTCAAGGGATTTTTTGTAAAAGGAGAGGCAAGGCGATTTGAGATAGGATTTGATCTTGGCGTCGGGGAGTTCGAAGATCTCAGGTTCGAGCCAGGCGGTTTCCCCCTCTATTTCCGAGTGCTTTGCCGTAACCCTGTCGAGCATGGACGAATTTGCGGAATTCGCAGTGTCCTCGTCGGATTTGAGATGTGCATATGTGTAGACTTTTTCCAGACACCTTTCAAGGGCGTCGTTCTTCTCGAATGCGGTCTTGAGGTTCTCTGCTGATTTCTTCAGCGTCCCTCTGCACGACATGAAATCGGCAAGGAGGGGGTCCAACGATTTGAAGTCCTTTTCCCAGGATGAAATGTTCTTGTAGAAAATATCGAGATCCCATGTTTTATCCTTTGGAATCCGTGAGCGTTCCGGCAAAGTATTAGTTTTCTTGGACATTAGTTCTCCGTTCCTATGTTTTAATAAATGTTTTTTAATGCATCATAAATTTCGCTGGGGATAAAGCTGAAGCTGTCGTCTCAGCTCCAAATTTAGAGTAGCACGGGAAAGATGCCTGTGTTACATCATTATTTTGTACAGTTTTTCCGGGAAACAATTTATTTTCCGGAAAAACTATATCTCGAAGTTCTTCGCCATGGAAATGGCCTTCATCATGGCCTTTGCCTTGTTGCAGGTCTCTTCGAATTCGCTTTTCGGGACTGAATCCGCAACGATTCCGCCGCCGGACTGGATATAAACTCTTCCGTCTTTTATCAGTGCCGTGCGTATGGTTATGCAGGAATCTACATTCCCGTCAAACGAGTAATACGCGACTGCGCCGCCGTATGCACCGCGTTTTTCCTTTTCGAGTTCGCTTATGATCTGCATAGCCCTTATCTTCGGGGCGCCGCTTAAGGTGCCTGCCGGGAAAGTCGAGCGCATTACGGAATCGGAGTCGAGTTTTTTATTGAGTTTTCCTTTTACGTCGGAAACAATGTGCATGACATGGCTGTATTTCTCGACAATCATGAGTTCGTCAACATTTACCGTTCCTGTTTCAGCGATCCTTCCGATGTCGTTGCGGGCTAGATCCACGAGCATGATATGTTCGGCGCGTTCCTTCGGATCCGCCAGGAGTTCTTTTTCGAGTTTTGCATCCTCCTCCGGAGTTTCGCCGCGTTTCCTTGTTCCCGCAATTGGGCGTACTGTTATTTCCCTATTCAGGCATTTTGCATTGAGTTCTGGGGAAGCGCCCACAAGGGAGAACCCTTCGCAGTTCAGAATGAACATGTATGGGGAGGGGTTCAGCATCCTGAGAGCCCTGTAGACGGAAAATGGGGAAACATCTATTTTTGCTGAGAACCTCTGCGAAATAACAGCCTGTATGATGTCGCCGTCAAGAATGTATTTCTTTGTCTTCTTCACCATTTCGCAGTATTCGTCATAGGTTTTGTTTGATTTGAATTCGATGTTCTCTGAGGAAACTTCGAGGCTGGCCGGAGGCATGGTTAGCGGGCTGCGGAGTTTTTTGATGATCCTTTTTATTTTTAAGACCGCCTTGTCATATTCTCTGTCGGCGCTGTCTTTATCTTCCACATGCGTCTGAACGATAATTTTAATTGTGTGGCGTACTTTGTCGAAGACCAGGAAGGAGTCAGTTATCATGAAAACGGCCTCAGGGATGTCGACGGGCTTCTTTTCCGGCTGGACAACGCTTGGCTCCACTTCGCTGATGACATCGTATGAGACGAAACCCACTGCGCCTCCTGAGAAAGGAGGAAGGCCGGGAAGTTTCACGGGTTTGTATTTCTCAAGGATATTGTGTATTTCCTCAAATACATCCTTCCCGGAAACCGGAGAGTTTTTCCAGCCTCTCTTGAGGCGTCCCTTTCCGTTTTCATGGATGAACGTGCAAAGCGGATTTGCACCAAGGAATGAGTAGCGTGCGATGTTCTCCCCACCCTCCACGCTCTCAAGAAGGAAGGAATATGGATAAGGTTCGCCTCTTTCATTGTATGCTATTTTCCTGTATGCCGAAACCGGGGTTTCGGTATCCGCGATGACTTCGCAGAAAACAGGGATGAGATTGCCTTTGGAGGCAAGCCTTTTAAAATCGGTTTTATTCGGTGTAATCATAGTTTCCAGCTGTTGGTAAAGTACATATTATTTGTGTTAAAATATACACAGTTTTGCTTTAAAAAAGGTTTTTTCATAATAATTTAAAAAATACAAAAAACAAGGAGGGTTCATATAAATGAGTGCAACAAGACCGGACTTCGAGAAACTGAGGGCGCGCCAGAGACATTTCCAACATACCGAAAGGAGGATTTTCGGACATGTTCCGACAATCGCCATAACTCCGGTTGCCGACGGCAGATCCGGCGCCTACGAATCAAATCTTGAAGGCACTTGGAAAATGGTCGAGAGAGTCTATGATCTCATTTCCAAAAACGTATTTCTTCCGGATGGCACGCCTGTCAGGATCGTTGTAGCTCCAGAAATAGTGTACGGTGCAAGAAGCGGTGCCCGCGCCCAGGAATACTATACCAGGGAAGGTGTAAGTGCGAATATATGGGTGAGCCGTTCATGGGCTTACAGCGATGAACTGATGTCGGCATGCCAGGGAATCGGAAGTTCGGAATGGCAGCAGGCGGCCTACGGTTTGAATCAGACCAACCGTCCCGGCGCCGTCTGGCTCAAGGCGTTCTGTGCGGCAATGGATGAAAAGAAACGTCCGATATTCTCCATCTACAATCCCGACCTCGAAAGCGAGGAGGGGGATATGGCCCCGTACGTGGTTGAAAGAATTCTCCGTTTTGCGAGATGCGCAGCGGCCGTCAGCGAAATGCGCGGGAAAAACTATCTTTCAGTCGGCAGCGTTTCAATGGGGATCATCGGATCCGACGTCCGCCGCAACACCCTTTTGGACTATCTCGGAATGGGGTCTGTGTCCGTTGACATGGTTGCACTCCGCGGCAGGATAGACAAGGGCCTTTACGACCATGAAGAACTTGAGAAAGCATTTAAATATTTCAAGAAGAATTTCAAGATCGCATTCAATGCCGGTGTAAAGCCATATACCGATGACGCTCTTCTTAAAGAATCAATCCTCATGGCGATGATAGTCAGGGACATGATGATCGGAAATCCGGTCCTTGCAGATAAGGCGGCGGCGAAAAAATACGGTTATAAGGCAGATGTCGAACATGCACAGGGGCACAATGCGATATTCGCAGGAACCCAGGGGCAGCGTGCTTGGACCGACCTCTATCCGAATTTCGATCTTGCCGAATCAATTCTCAACAGCTCTTTTGACTGGAACGGTTTCCGAGCCCCTTACATTGTAGCTACGGAAAACGACTGCAAGAACGGAATCGGGATGCTGGTTGCGAACCTGCTTTCCGGAATGCCACAGCTTTTTGCAGACATCAGGACGAACTGGACAGCTGAAAGCATCAAGAAAGCAACCGGGGTTGATGTTTCAAGAATAGTTCCGGACGGTCTGATCGACAAGCGGAACTCCGGTGCAGGTGCGCTTGATTATGCGATAGACGTGATTTCACTTGTTACGAAGGACAAGGAGGTTTCGATCCAGGAGGTTTCAGCCGCACTTCGCAAGAGCAAGTCTCTTCAGGCAAAACTCATGGACGGGGCAATCGGCGGTACGACCTACTGCGGAGCGATTCTAGAATACTTCCTCGGAGACGGACTCTCAAGCCATTACCGCACTCCGGGCGGAATTCCGATGACGGCATACCGCTACAACATGGTTGGCGACCTGCTCACCTGTTCGGTTGTCGAGGGGCAGACCGTTGAACTGCCTGTAAAGGTTGCGGACCACATCAGTAAAGTCACAGACAAGACTTGGCCTGAAACCTACTGGGTACCCAGAGACATGAGCTCGTTCGAATATATGTCTAAGATCGGACCCAACCACGATGGTAACTCGTTCGGTTTGATTGGCGCCGACATGATCACCCTGAACGCAATGCTCCGCATTCCGGTCGACATGCACAATGTCTGCTGCTGCGAGATATTCCGTCCTACAGTGTGGGACCGTTTCGGTGGCGATGATTTCAGGGCCTGTGAGAAACTCGGCCCGCTGTATTCCTGAACTGATGTCGCTAGTCGTCAGCCATTGGTCTGTTTAGGAGTAGTGCAATTTATTGCACGCTTTAGCTTGCTTCTTGTTTGGATTTCGGTCATTGTGGAGCTAATTGAAAAGATCGGGGGGTTGAAATGGGTTTGCTGGACACCGTGATGCGCGCCTTCAACATAGGCGGTTGCAAGTTGATGATAAAGACAAAAAGCCCGTTTCAACCGCAATCCTCCCTTGTCGAGGGCGAAATCCACATCGAGGGCGGCGGCCTTGATCAAACCTGCAACTCGATGTGTATTGAGCTGGAAGAGTTTTGGACTGAATCAAGAGGGAGCGGAAAGAACAGGAGCAGGGTGACTGTTTTCCGGACTCGGGAAAGGCAGAGCCTCGGTAGGAATCTGTCAATTTTGCCTGGAGACATATCTTCATATGAGTTCAGTCTAAAACTGCCTGCAAACTCAAGGCTTTCCACTTCCTCCACCGGATGGAGGCTGAAAGTGAGTCTTGACATTCCAGGCGCAATTGATCCATGCAGCACTTTGAAGCTCAATGTCACAGGCGCCGCCGAATTCAAGGCTATATCCGCCGCCTGCTGCGAAATATTTCAGATGCGTGAGAAAGAGAATTCATGGAAATGGGATGATTCCATGTACACCTACTTCCGTTTGCTTCCTTCCGAGGAAATGAGAAGAGAATTTGATTATGTCTCCTTTTGCCTGCATCAGATTGAAAATACGGGAGGTGTGAGTGGTAAAATAGTTTTCAACCTTCAGGAGAAATCCTTCAAGGACTACCTAAAGGCCATGTTATTCATGGACAGAATCGAAAAGTCTCTGGTTCTAACCGCGGATCAGATCTTTCTCCCTGATGGTACTGTCAACCGGATTGCCATGCAAAACATAATTGAACCCATGATCCTGAGTATATCCGAGTCAAGAAATCAATACGGAAAAACTAATCAGACGGAGATTGCTGGGATGGTGGAGTTTTCCAGGAAACCGCCGAAACCCGCCGCCCCTACGAAAAAGACCCAGAAAGAATTTGACCCCAGGAAGTTGGACGATTACTGTAACAAGTGATAATTTGCCCAATAAGGAATTTCAAAGTGACCAGTAATCAGTCACCAGTGATCAGTCAATGGATTTTCTTACTGATAACTGAACACTCCTTTGAAACTCCACCTCACACAAAGGCGCAAAGTCACAAAGTATTTTCTTC
>CAZION010000107.1:0-22853 GCA_964540865.1 uncultured Victivallis sp. | reverse complement strand
TGCAGCCTTTTGCGGGATATTTGGCTGACCGGTTCGGGGGGATCCGCGTCGTCATCTTGAGCGGATTACTGCTTTGCCTCGGCTCGATTCTTTTCCCGTTATCGCAAGGTGAATGGGGATTGTATCTCAGCAGGGCCCTGGTCGGACTCGGGGCCAGCACCATGTATTTATGCATGGTGAAGGAGACGGACCATTACTTCGGCGGCAAAAACTTCGCCCCGATCTTCGGGCTCCTTTGCCTTCTCGGGTATTCCGGGGGACTCGCCGGCACCAAGCCGTTCCGCATCCTGGTGGAAAGCATAGGATGGAGAAACTCCTGCATGGCGGCGGCAGTCGCCACATGCGCCATACTTGCCTGCGCCTGGATATTGATGCGGAAGGTCAATCGCGAGGAGACAGTAAAGAAGACAGAACACATCTTCAAGAGCATGGGTACGGTGTTCAAGAACAAGCTGAATTATCCACTGCTGATCACCATACCGATATGTTTTTCATTATATTTGAGCATCCAGGCGACCATCGGCTCAAAATTCCTTGAAGACTTCTGCGGAATCACACCTCTGACATCATCGGGTTATACGTTTATAATGATGCTCTTCACCTTGTCCGCCATGCTGTTTTCCGGATTCGCCAGTAAAATGCTCGGGAACCGGCGAAAATGCTTTGTAATTTTCAACGGCACCGCCACAATGATTGCCATGACAATGATTCTGACCGGGATAATCTTCAAACTTCCCCCGTCTTTTTTCCTGGTCGCCTTTGTGCTCTCCGCGACCGCATCAGGGTGTACTCCTGTGAATGCATCATTCATGAGGGAATTAAATCCTCCGGACAAAGTCGCCGTCTCAATCGGTATTTTCAACACCGTGGTATATGTCATGGTGGCGGTCATGGCCCAGGTTATCGGACAGGTGCTGGACATTTTCAAGGACAAGGCGGTCGTCACCGAGAAAGCAATGGTTTACCCGCATTCCGCGTACATCACGATCTTCAGCATCTTCCTGGTATTGTCGATTGTCGCCGTCGTCGCCTCTTTTTACAGCCGGGAGACTCACGGCAGGAATATTGCCGGCTGAGCTCCTTGTTTAACACATGACCTATGGATATAATAATAAAACTATAAATTGGAGGACTAGTTCTTATGGGTAAAAATTTGTTTTACGGGATCGGACGCAGATGCATCAATCCGGAAGTGCCGGTAACTCTGGCAGGCTACTTCAATATCAGGATGTGGGAAAAAGTCGCGGACGACATTGAAGTCAGGGCCCTGGTTTTGAAACAGGGCAGACGGTACAGCGCAATTGTGCAGTTCGACCTGGTGTCAGCCCCTCCTGAACTTCTTGAGGCGTTCTACCGGGAAACCGCCGACCTGAAAGCCGTTTCCAGGAAAAACATGATAGTGACAGCCACACATTCACACACTGCACCCGCCGTTGCCAGCAGAGCCGGAAGTAATCCCGACTATGTTCCGTTTGCCGCTAAAAAAGCGGCAGAGGCCCTGCGTGAAGCCCTTGGAAACATGAAACATGGAGAGCTTTTCTCCGGAATGACCAAAGACAACCGCTTCTGCCTCAACCGCCGCTATTGGATGAAAACCGGTGGTGTGGTCACAAATCCCGGGAAGTTGAATCCCGACATATCCCGTCCGGAAGGAGAGGTTGATTATGAAATTCCACTTATAGGGATTAAGGGCGAAGGCCAGCTGAAAGTTTTGATGGCAAACATTGTAAACCATACCGACACCATCGGCAATTCTGAAGTGTCCGCCGACTGGGCAGGAGTATTTATCCGCAACCTTGAATCGAAACTCGGAACAAACTCAATGGTAATGCCGCTTATAGGTTGCGCCGGCAACATCAACCATTTCGATGTCAGCACAAACATGGATCAGACCTGCTATGCGGAGGCGAAACGGATCGGAAACGGATATGCCGAGACTGTTGAAAAAGCGATTCCCGAACTGCATCCTGCCGGGAATGTCAAGATGATCATAAAAAATTCCGAGCTTGTCTGCGGTCCGCGCGAAATCCCTGCAGCCGAACTGGAAGAGGCGAAGCTGATATTGGAAAAATACAAGGAGATCCCTGATCCTGGAGCGGGTGGAAACCTTACATCCGAGGACCTGGCTAAAAAAGCGCCAGCCGCACTGAAATACTTTGCAAAGGCCCTCGTTGCGATGGCCGACAACAAGGATCCTGTAAAGTTCAACCTGGTGGGAATATTCCTGGGTGATTCCTGCATAGTCTCCCTGCCAAGCGAACCGTTTGTGGAAATCGGCCTGCAGATCAGGAAAGGAATTTTTCCGCAGTATAACACCATGGTCGTATCACACTCCAACGGTACAGGAAATATGAAGATAGGATTCGGATATATCCCTAATTCCTGGAACTACGGACGCGGCGGCTATGAAACGACTCCGCGTTCAAATCCGTTCTCGGTGAAAACCGGAGACATGCTTGTCGCCGCCTGGCGGAAACTTGGAAAATGAATCGGGGAATGGGTGAATCGGAGAATCGGCGTATTAAAGAAGCTAATGCATATATAATTTTTGTTTAGGGCCACCCTAAACAAAAATTCTCACGTGGAAATGATACGGAATTGCCCCTTCATCTTCCACGGAAAAGGATCGGGGTGGTGTTGTAGTGCTCCCTGAAGCGATGGACAAGGTGGCTTTTATTGGCGAACCCCCATTTTTCAGCAAGCTCATCAAGGGACGAAAGATCTTTTTTCAGATCATAGGCTACTTTACTGAGCCGATGGCGCAATGAGAATCTGCTGAACGACAGTCCCGTCGCCTTGATGAAAAGCTGGTTGAACCGGGACGATGAAAGCTTGCAGAGTTTCGCAGCATCCTCGGTGTCGACTGACTTTGATGACCGGTAAATCAGATCCAATGCCGGGCGCAGACGCCCGAAATCACTTACGGTCGAAGAAGCGCGGTCATCATATTTGCCAAGCCTGTGCATATGCAGAATTATTTCAAGAAGCGTAAGCTGTATCTGTCCCGAATTCTGGGCGGATGTTCCGCCTTTGTCTAAAATGCCTATAAGCCTTTCCGCAATAAGGGCAAACTCCTCGTCTATAAGCATGGGGCGGCGTTCCGGAGCAGTGTTGAACGGCGCCTGCCAGACATGGGTGTCTATCCCCGGAATGACCGTCTGATGAAAGAAGTCGGTGCTGATGATGAATACCGCCACCTTGGAATTATCCTCCAGCGCCTGTCGTCCATGCGGTTCCAATATCCCGCCAATCCATACGCCCCCGCGCGGAAGCTCAGTGCGGACACTGCCGGAATAACGGGCCATCTTTCCGCCAAGGACCACTCCGAGTTCAGGCGGCAGATGCATATCGAATACCGGTTTGGGAATCAGTGTGTGTGTGTTTGAGCTGAATATAATCGTCCTGTCATTTGAAAACTTGTAATGGGACAATGGTAAATTCGGGGTTTTCATGATTTTTCAGCGTCCTGCCTCAGCTTTAAGTTTTAATTGAACGTTAAGGAATTCCCGAGTGGCCAAGCGACCGAGTGGCCGAGTGTCCGAGTTTTAAAGAAAAAGACACGCTAAAGCCGTGAACTCCAACGGCAGTTTCAGAACTGACGACCAACGACTAGAGTTGCGGCCTTCTTGCCCCGTCGGATGACTTGGTTGCCGCCTATTTCAAAAATCCATTTCATTTACGCTAAAAAAATACAACGATTTTGGGTAAAGATACAATCGAAAAGTATTGTGTTCAACAGGATTTTATGATATAATCCTTAGCAAAGCTTACTAGAGCGGACGAAAAACAAGGATGAAATAAGGGAATTTTTTATGTCGACGAATCATTCATGCTCAATCCCCACGGATTCTAAATCCGTCATCAGCAATTCCTCATTCGTAATTCGTAATTCGTCATTAGTAAATGCCTTCACCCTCATCGAGCTCCTGGTGGTAATTGCGATCATCGCAATCCTGGCGGGTATGCTTCTGCCTGCGTTACAGGGCGCCAGGAATACGGCGAAACAATCCAGTTGTTCAAGCAATCTCAAACAGCTCATGCTGGCAGATCTCATGTATTTGAATGATACCGGTTATCATGCCACCTACTTTATTGGCACAGGTGTCGGCGCCGCCAGTTTCGGATATACTTACGGTTATGGACTCGATGATTATGCGATAGACGCTCTTGACGTTAACAAGCGGCCTCCCGGGATTGGTGTTATGATGAAAAGCGGGTTTAACAGCAGATACGCCTGCCCGGCTTATACATGGAACGATGCAGCGGATCAGACTAAACCGCAGTTCACGCTACAAATCAATGCGATGGGTTTTCCCAGCGCTATCACCGACATCACCGCAACAAAAATATGGGGGCACTGGTTGAATTCCTCCAGAATCAAGAGGCCTTCTGATGTTGGGCTGTTCACGGATGCATATGGAAGTCCAAAGGGAAGTGCGGGCTATCCGCGCTTAAGGGGGTATTCAGGGATAGATTATCGGCATAACAGACCTGCCACTAGCGCATACGCAGGAACCGCAAATGCAGCTTTTCTGGACGGACATGTCGCGGGCGTAGGCTTCTATTGCACCGAATATACCTTCAAAAATGCCGGTTCTAACGCCCAAAAGTTTGAGTATCAGGTATTTTGGGGGTCTCCAGACCTTGACGGCAAAGTTGCCGGAGTTGAAGCCGCCCTGTATCCGTAGCTAGACGTTGCTCGAAAATGGGGTAGCACAGACATTCCTGTCTGTGGGTTCAAGCTTCAGGTTCATTTTGAGTGGGTCAATACAAAAAACATGAAAATAATTGAACATCCAATATCCAACACGGAATGTCCAATATCCAAGGAAATTATCGAAGTTGCACCTTTTCAACGCGTCTATGCTTTTTAATAATATTGAGCTCAATTCATCGGTTTTTCCAAGATGGAATTAATTTTCTTCGTCTGTTGAATGAGTTCGTCTTTTCTTCACTTCATCGGATGGATATTCCGTGTTGGATATTGGATATTCAGTCTTTCTAATCGAGTTACCCACTCGATCTGAGAAAGAGCCAAATTTCATTTTGAGGTTACGAATTATTTTCTCCTAAGTCCAACAGGCTCCTGGGCGAATGCCCCCTAGATTCGCGGGTCAGATAGACCCGCGCTACTCTAGCCCTTCGCAATTACGCTAAATAAATACAACGTTTTCGCGCAAAGATGCAACAGAAACGCATTGTGCTTAATGAGATTTCATGATATAATCTTAGCTGTAAGGAAGACCTACGGTTAAAAGTGAACCATATGCGAGGATAAAATCATGAAAAACCTTATGTCGGCGAATCATTCATGCTCAATCCCCACGAGTTCTAAATTCGTCAATTGTCAATTGTCAATTGTCAATTCCTCTTCCAGTTCCCCTGAGTCAAAAACCGGCATCCGTAATTCGTCATTCGTAAATTCCTTCACCCTCATCGAGCTCCTCGTTGTAATTGCGATCATCGCAATCCTGGCGGGTATGCTTCTGCCGGCGCTAAAAGGCGCCAAGGATATGGCACATCGGTCTAAGTGTGCCGGCAATCTCAAACAGCTCGGGGTCGCAGATCTGATGTATTTGAATGATTTCGGCTACCATGCAACCTACTGGTTATACGACAAGAGCAGGTCAACCTCATCCTCCTTTGGCGGGTTTGCATATTGTCTCAACGACTACATTCCCGACATCGGGAACCATGCGACTGGTTTGGGCGCTGTACTTCCCAATGGCGGTCTTGCCAGCAACTATGCATGTCCATCCTTTAAAAATCCTGATCCTACTGCCAAGCAGTTCACTGTTGGAATCAATACGGCTTCCTTTGGTCCAGCCCATACATATGAAGACCGTGCTCCGGGAAGTTCGCCGGACAGATCAGGTGTTTACTCGCAATGGTTGAAAAGCTCACGGATCAGGTGTCCTGAGTCCGTAGCCCATTTAGGAGATATTACCGGCACAGGTGGAGGTGCCCTGACGAGTAACTGTAAACTCATAAGCGGCAGCGACGGCATAGACTACCGGCACAGCAGGGGCGCCAGCATATTTTCCGGAACTGCAAACATCTGTTTTCTGGACGGGCATGTCGGAAATGCAGGATTCAACTACACCGAAAATACATGGAGGCAGGCCGTCGCTGGGCATCAGGCTGAATATCAATTATTCTGGGGCACTGCCGCTTCCCTGTATCAATAGTCCCTAATTAACAAAAAGTTAAGGGAAATCAAAAATGCCAATTCGAAAACATGGGTGCATCAGACTACTGGCATCATTATTATTTTTAATTTCAGTAAACTCCATAGCCGACGTTAAAATGTCTGCGATTTTCGCAAACAACATGGTTCTCCAGCAAAACCAGAAGCTGCCGGTCTGGGGCTGGGCGGAGCCGGGCGAGAATGTCACCGTGGAATTCGGTGGGCAGAAAAAGGAAACAGTGGCGGATGCCCAGGGCGGATGGATGGTTAAACTCGATCCGTTGAAAGCATCATCCGAACCGCAGACAATGACAATATCATCTTCCAAGACTTCCCCATCCCCCAATCCTCCAGTCTCCAAATCTCCAAATCTCCAAATAACAAACATCCTGGTGGGTGAAGTCTGGCTCTGTTCCGGCCAGTCAAACATGGCGCTTACAGTCTCTCAGGCAAAAAATGCCGAACAGGAGATTTCTGAAGCCGACTATCCTGCAATACGGCAGTTCTCGGTTTTCCGCAAAGTGTCCGGACAGCCGGAACGCAGTCTCACGGGAAGGCTGTCATGGACAGTATGCACCCCTGACAAGGTCGGTGGATTCACGGCAGTAGGATATTTTTTCGCCAGGGAAATTTACAAGGCCCTGAAGATTCCTGTCGGGATAATCAGCGCGTCTGTCGGAGATACGCCAGCGGCGGCGTGGACGCAATGGGAGGTCATGGAAAAGAACCCGAATCTGGAGCCCATACTGCAACGCTTCAAGCAGGATTGCGTCGGCTCCGAGGAAAAGTTGAAGGATTATCAGGAATGGAAAAAAGCGGTTGAAGAGGCAAAAGCAGCCGGCACAAAACCGCCCAACGGTATTGGCGAACCGATGCACGATCTGAATTTCAGGCGTCCAAGCGGACTATTCAACGGCATGATCAACCCGCTGGTTCCATATGCGATCCGCGGTGTGCTCTGGTATCAGGGGGAATATGACGGACTCCGCGCAGCCGAATATAACCATCTTCTTCCTGCAATGATCGGCAGCTGGCGGCAGATATGGGGGGCTGGCGACTTTCCTTTCTACATTGTCCAGCTGGCAAATTACGGGAGGGAGAAAACTAATCCCAATCAGTGCGGAGCCTGGCCTTTTCTAAGGGAAGCCCAAGCCGCAACTGCGGCAAAACTGCCGAACTGCGGACTTGCCGTGGCAATTGATGTTGGCGAAGCCGGAAACATACATCCGACAAACAAGCAGGAGGTGGGGCGACGCCTGTCTCTTCTGGCACTGTCCAAGGATTACGGCAGAAAAGACATCGTCCGCAGCGGTCCGGTGTTCAAATCCATGAGTATTGAAGGCAGGGATGTCAGCATAACTTTTGACAGCCTTGGCGGAGGGCTGCTGTCCAAGGGAGAAGAGCTTAAGGGGTTCGCCGTTTCCGGCAGCGACAAGATATATTACTGGGCTGATGCCAAGATCAAGGGGGATACCGTTGTCCTGTCATCTGCCAAAGTTGATGCACCGGTAGCGGTACGGTACGCCTGGGGAGATAATCCGGCGTGCAACCTTTATAACAAGGAAGATCTTCCGGCAGTGCCGTTCCGGACGGATAACTGGTGATGATTGATTCCGATTGAATATCCAAACTGGAGCAGCAAAGCCGCAACCAATTTTGTAACCACAGAACACACAGAAGAAGATTGACCACGAAACACACAAACTACACGAAAAAGACAAGAATATGGCGGATTGTATTGCGGAACATCCAATGTCCAAGTTAGGATTTTCCAGAATTCAATTCCGATGGAAACTGGAAATTGAGTGTTGGATATTGGGTGTTCAAACTTTGTTCCCAGTGCAGGAAGATTAAAACAAAGATGCCGGCGTTCCAACTTTGAAATTACTTGCCCGTGAAAGGACATCGTATGCATACTCGTGAAACCTTGACCGCGGATGCAGTCCGGCTCGGGATTGAGGCAGGCGATACTATTTTTGTTCATTCCTCCTTCAAGAGCATAGGTTCTGTCACCGGCGGCGCCGCCGCCGTGGTGGGAGCGCTGGAGGACTCCGTTGGACAGGATGGACTATTGCTGATGCCTTCCTTCAACCTCATTCCCAAAGGTGGCGAGGCCAGGGCACAAACCTGGAACCGCGACAGCACCCCCTCCTCGGTCGGCTGGCTAACCGAATTCTTCCGGACGATGCCTAGCACAGTGCGCTCGGATCATCATTCACACTCAGTGGCCGCCCGAGGCTTGAACGCCAAGGCTTTTGTATCAGACCACCCCAGCCTGGAAGGGATGGAATCACCGTGGGATCGCGCGCCATGGGGCTACACATTCGGCACACAGTCGCCCATGCTTAAAGCCTCGCGCACACCTAACGGCAAAGTTTTAATGCTGGGAACAGATCACAATTCCGTCACCTATTGCCATGTGATCGAGACCATGTACTGGGCCTGGCGGAAATCAATCCGCTACGATGCATCCTTCAATCGTATCAGCGGCGAAGAGGTCTTTGTTTTCTGGGATCAGCTCAAGCACCAGAAGAGAGGGAAAATCGGTGATGCCGACTGCCGCCTTTTCTTAATCCGGGAGTTTCTCGACATCATGCTGGATGCGGTCAAGGCCGATCCGAAACGCTTTTTCAAACTGTACCAGGATTAATTTCCCCTTCGAATGGGGAAAATGAACTACCCCGACGCAGAGCATCGGGGTAGTTCATTGATGTCTCCTTTGTTAACACCACAAAAGATTAAAAAAGGTTGGGCCTTTGAAAAGGAAAATAAAGATCATACAGGCATTAAAGTTTTCTATGATGAAGATACAGGAGAAGTTTATTTTTACTGGCATTACAGTTGAAGTCTCACTGTAAATAGCCAAAATATTTAATTTTTGGCGTGATGTTCAATATTTACCATGAATCCTTGGAGTTGGATTCCTGAAATGTTTGGATAATAATGTATGTAATTGCTCATTCTCGGTGGAAAAACCGTTTTTGAATTGAAAAACGGGGATAATGGATTATCAATAGTATTTTCTTTTCCGTTTTCGGAAAAGAAAATACAAACAGGAAGGACATTTTGATTATGAATAAGGGAAAATTGAAATTTGCAGTTGTAGGATGCGGACGGGTTTCCGTCAATCACCTTAAAGCGTTGACTTCCGGTAAGATCGACGGCGAACTTGTAGCTGTCTGCGATATTGATGTAACAAAGGCCAAGGCGAAATCCGAGGAATTCAAGGTCCCGTATTATCTTGATTATAACGAGATGCTCAAGAAGCATCCCGAGGTTAACGTTGTGAACGTGGCGACTCCGACAGGATATCATGCGAGGCATGTAATTGACCTGGCGAAACACGGGCGACATATAATTGTCGAGAAGCCAATGGCCCTCAGGGTTGAGGACTGCGATGCGATGATGAAGGCGTGCGCTGACAACAAATGCCGCCTTTTTGTTGTGAAACAGAACAGGTTCAACCGCGCGGTTGTTGCGGCGAGGAATGCACTTGAGGCCGGACGTTTCGGAAAAATGGTGCTAGGCACAGTGAGAGCCAGATGGAAGAGGGTGCAGTCCTACTATCAGCAGGACAACTGGCATGGCACCTGGGAGCTTGACGGTGGAGTGATGTCGCAGCAGGCGAGCCATCATCTTGATCTGTTACAGTGGTTCATGGGACCGATTGACACGATGCAATGCATAAGCGCGACTCGTCTCCTTGATATAGAAGTGGAAGATACCGCTCTCGCAACCTTCAAATTCAAAGACGGCGCACTTGGAGCTTATGAGGCCACTGTAGCCTCCCGTCCGGAAGATCTTGAAGCATCTCTGAGCATACTGGGCGAAAAGGGGACCGTCATCATCGGCGGGTTTGCCGTGAACAAGATCATGCACTGGAAATTCGAGGATCAGCTTCCCGAGGACGCCGACATGCAGAAAGAAGCATCCCAGGAAATCCCGAACGTGTACGGACTCGGACACAGCCCCTATATTGCGAATGTAATTGATGCGATTGTGAATAACAAACCGGCGATGGTTGAAGGTCCGGAAGGGAAGAAGAATATCCAAATCCTCACGTCCCTATATGAATCTGCGGCCCTCGGAGGACAGCAGGTTTATCCTGGATATCCGATCAAGAAATCAATGCTCGGACGCAAAGCGTAATTATCCGCATGCTTGAAAAACTGCAATCAATCTTCAGTTCTTTCAGACTGACGAATGCGACTGCGTATTTCGTTGTTATCCTTGTCTGGGCTGGGATTTATCTTCCCGGTCTTGGCACTCTCGACATTGAATTCAACGAGGGGCGCAGGATAATGCCGGCGGTCGCCATGTTGGATACCGGGAACTGGCAGACTCCCAGCCTTGCAGGGAATGAATATTTCAAGAAACCGCCGATGATAAACTGGCTTATTGCATCATCGTTCATAATCAACGGTGAACGCTCCGAATTTGCGGCAAGGCTTCCTTCCGTATTTTTCGTGCTTGTTTTTGTTTCCGTGCTTGTGCTGATGCCTTCAGAACTTCTTTCCCTTAGGGCCCGCTTAATGGGTGCTATTCTTTTTATGACCGCATACGGTTCGATTGACAACGGAAGGCAGATTGAAATCGACAGCGTCTACGCATGTTTGACCGGAATTGCGACCGTATGCTGGCTGAACCTATGGAACCGTAGCAGACCGTCAAGGCTCAAACTTTGGATTATCCCAGCTTTGGCTCTTGGTGTGGGGCTGCTTGTAAAAGGGCCGCTTATCCTTCTGTTTTTTTATCTTGTGGTCTTTAGTGTCGCAATAAGTGAAAAAAAGATAAGGGAGCTTATAAGATATGAGCATTTTGCGGGAATCGCCTTAATGCTCATGATTTTCCTTTCCTGGGCTTTTTTCATCAATTCCCCCAAGAGCCCATCCCAGCAAATGACATCCACTTGGCTGACAGAGATCATATTGAGGTTCAATGCCGAAGATGTGAACATAATCCTGTGGGGCAAAAGAGTGCTGGGGGCCGTCATGGGATTTCTCCCCTGGCTTGTATTTATGCCATTCTTCTGGAACAGGAAATGGTTGTCCAACATTGAAGAAAAGCACCTGAAAGTGTTCACTGCCTGCAGGCTGGCTTTTGTCATGTCTTTTCTTATTGTCAATCTTATGCCTGGCACCAAGGCTAGATACTCATATCCGCTTTTCTGCCTTGCCTTGGTCATGCTTGGCTGGCTCTTGTCTGCCCAACCGGCAATATCATCAGTTGCTGAAAGGATATGGAAAAGGATACTGCTCCTTGTCCTGCCATTAGTCTCGCTGATATCCCTGCTTTTCCTGGTAATTGTTGTCTTCAATTATTTCAACGGCTTTTCAACGATATGTCCCAAGCTTGCAGGGATGTTCAGCCCGTTGAGAGATTCGGCGGTTGTCTTTTCAATTTTGATCTCCTCAATGACAATCGCAGTTTATGCATATTTAGTCATAGAAAAGCGAAATTTGATTAAAGGATTCGGGATGCTTGTCCCCGCATCAGGTCTGACGTGTGTGTGCATCATGTTTGTATTTGCTTTTTGCATACTTCCGGTAATTGAGCCGGAGGTAAGCAAGTTTAAAAGCAAGGTTGGTAAAGAATTAAGCATACTGGTAAAAGGGGAGACCCTTTATGCCTATCAGAATGAATGCGAGCCTTTTCTTTTTTATGTTCGGCCACGTGTCGATTTCCTGGTTAAACCTGAGCAGATAGGTGAAAAGGTCAGATTTGTATTGTCACGGACGGAACTTCTGGATGAGCTTAAAAAGAATGACATTGTATATAACCGGAATCCTCGTGAAATATTTAAGTTCAAAGTCAAGAAAACAGAGTATCAGCTTGTCGAACTTGCCGGAAAGTGAAGTCCCGACCCATTTTTCACACCATGCTAAATCGCCTTCAATAATCCCATAGAGGTTCCCTAAAGTCAAAACTCATTTGATAATAAGCCGCTTGTGTAATATTTTTAGCATTAAGAATTATGAAATCATGACATAACCCGGGAGTGTCTGGTGGAAAACACGTATGTATGCCCCTCATGCAAGGAAGAGTTCAGCTGGGATGATTCCCTTGATCAGACATTGATCCGCTGTCCGATGTGCGAGACCGAAATGGTTGCTCCGTCTCCGATGTTGGGGAAGGACTCGATTGTAGGGGATTATCGGATAATGCAGAGGATCGGGATCGGCGGGATGGGCGAAGTTTACCTTGCCGAACAGAAATCAATGAAGAGGCCCATCGCCCTTAAAATACTGCAGGAAGATCTTGTGCGGGACGGGGCGTACCTGGACAGGTTCTATCGCGAAGTTCGCATACTCGCCCAGATCGAGCATCCGAACGTTGTGAGGGCGATAGAGGCGGGAGTCGATAATGGGGTCTATTTTTTCTCAATGACATTCGTTGAGGGCAAGGACATAAAGCGGATGTTTGATGAAGGCCATATTTTCAAAGAGGCCGAAGCTGTGGGGATAGCGCTTGAAGTTGCCTATGCACTGAAATACGTATGGGAGAAGCATGGCATCCTCCACCGGGATATAAAACCGGCCAATATAATGATTTCATCCGAGGGCGATGTGAAGCTTATGGATCTCGGAATATCGAAGAAGATTTTTGACGAAGACGTTGAACTGACTGTAGCAGGAATGATGATAGGCTCGCCCCAGTATGTCAGTCCAGAACAGGCCAAGGGGCTCAAGGATGTTGATTTCAGGGCTGACATGTATTCCCTCGGCGCCACTCTCTATCACATGCTTGCCGGCTCTCCGCCATATCCAGGGAATAACGCAATGGCAGTCATAATGAAACATCTTGACGAACCGATTCCGGATCCCAGGGCGGCATGGCCCGAGATATCTGAAGCCACGGCAAAACTGGTTGCCGGCATGATGGCAAAGAAGAAAGATGATAGATTTGAATCCTGGGATGATTGTATTGATTTCATGAAGCACATTCTGGAGAATGTTTCTGATACGCCCGGAGAGAGGATCAGGACAAGCATAATAAAAGCGGCGGAGGTTCCGAGAATTGGGAAGGTTGCAATCCGCAAGCCTATGATTTTCAAGAAAACTTGGATGATTATTGGTGTTGCCGCTCTTTTCATAATCTTTATATTCGGAATAGTTCTCAACATAAAAAAAGGCAATCGTGACTCCAAGCGTGACAGGGCCATGGCCCTATATAATGAGGCAGTGAAGTTTATCGAAAGCAATCCTGAACCTTCAAATTTCAGAAAGGCGATGGCGATGCTGGAGAATGTTCAGAAATCCGGGGATCTTCAGTATTCGGCTGAAGCTAAGGCCCAAATGGAGAAAATACTGGAAAAAGAGCAGCAGTTCAGAAACAAGAAGCAGCAGGAGCAGAAAAACAATGCCCTTGAGGATCTGAAGAAGAAGGCCTATGAGTTTGAAAAAAACGGGGATTATGATAAAGCTGTTTCGCTATGGAACAATTACCGCACAAATGGAGAATATGCAAAGGATTTCGACTTTGAGATAAAAAAAGCCGTTGACTATCTTGATAGGAAAAAGAAATCAAAGGAAGAGGGGTTGGATTAAATGAACGAGATTGATATTTACCAGATTCAAAGGCCGTCTCCAATGCTTCTGAAACTATACGTCATCCGGAGCATTCTTTCGGGGCCTTTTATAGTTTTTTCACTGCCGGTTCTCCTTTTCCGGTATTATACGCTGAGGTACAGGTTTGACAGCGAAGGGATCAGCATGAAATGGGGATTCATCTTCAGGCGCGAGGTTAATCTCACCTATGCGAGAATCCAGGATATCCATCTGACCTCTGGAGTAATCCAGCGATGGCTGGGACTTGCAGACCTGAAGATTCAGACCGCTTCGGGGAGCGCTGAGCCGGAAATGACCATTGAAGGAATTGTCGAATATGAGGGATTGCGGGATTTCCTCTATACTAAAATGCGCGGATACAGGGAGCTCTCATCGGCAAGGCATGTTGTTCCTCCTCCTGCCGCTGGGCAGGAACTGCGCCTTGGCGGAGAAGCAGTGAGGATTTTAACTGACATAAGCAATGAATTAAGGGCGACGCGCGAAGCCTTGGAGAAAATTGCGCACAAATGAGGAATATTGGGGGTTCAAATTAATTCTCCGGTCGATGTAATATGCAAAGGCATTTGCCGTAATTTTCGCAAGGGACTATGCAATGTATGAATTCGTAAAAAGTCTAGTACTCAGGATTCTCAGGGTTCCCCCTGAACCGCTTGATCCTATGGGAGATGTTAGAAGTCTCAAGGTTTTCAGAGCCTCCCCTAATTTTTTCCGCTACAGATTGTATGTGTGGATAATAAGGAACGTTTTTTCAGCTTTCATTCTGGCGCTGGGCGCGGGAATATTTTTCGCGTTTCTCCTCAAATCCAAGCCGCCTTCGAGTGAAATCATTTTTGCGTTTATTTCACTGATAGGTGTCTGCTTACTCGGCATAGGCCATCTGATAGTATCTTTCATAATGCTGCGTCTGGATTATGAAATGAGATGGTACAAGATTTCAGACAGGAGCCTCAGGATAAGGGAGGGCGTTGTTTTTGTCCGTGAAATGACAATGACATTCGCCAACATTCAGAACATATCCATTTCGCAGGGGCCGATACAGCGTTTTTTCAAGATAGCCGATCTCAAGGTTGAAACAGCCGGGGGCGGCGGTGCGATCCAGCCCGATCACAGCACTCAGAATCCTGTTTTTTCAATGCATATAGGAGTTTTCAAGGGGATAGACAATTGTGATGAGGTTCGCGACACTATGCTTGCCAGACTTAAAAAACTCAGGGATTCCGGACTTGGCGATATTGATGATTCTGCTGCCGGTGCGGTTGAAGATTTAAAGCAATCTGCAGTTTCGTCAAATGATCTTACTGAAACATTGAAGCTCCTGCATAATGAATCGTGTCTACTCAGGCAGAGCGCCGAAAAGTTTAAAATATCCTGACCCCTGAATTCCTGCAAAATTCGAGTTTATCAATTGGCTCAACAATAACTGGGTGGAATACCTTTCTTACCTTAAAATAGGAAAACTGATGAAGAAAAACAATTTCAATTTGGATGATGTACGTAAGGTCTATGGCGGTCCTGAGGGAAAGCTTTGGGAACTTGTGATGGGCGAACAGATTCATATCGGTGGCTGGAAGAGTTCAAAAGATCTTGCCGCCATGGCCGGAATCAAAAAGGGGATGAAAGTCCTCGACCTCTGCTCGGCTTTGGGGGCGGGGCTCAGGTTTCTCGTCGGAAATTACGATGTTGAAGGATTCGGTCTTGACGGTACAATGCATATGATCGATGAGGCTCAAAGAAGAGCCGAGGCGAGTGGCTTGTCTGGGAAGATAAGCATGAAATTCGGTGATGTGACTGACATTCCATGGCCGGACGGGGCATTTGACCTTGTCTGGGGAGAGGATGCCTGGTGTTACGTTGCCGATAAAAACAAGCTTGTCGAAGAAGCCTTCAGAGTTCTCAAGCCAGGCGGTAAAATAGCGTTTACCGACTGGATTGAAGCTGCAGAAGGGCTTAGCGATGAAGAGGCTGAAAGAATAAACTCATTCATGAAATTCCCTTATATGGAAAGCCGGGAGGGCTATAAGGGAATCCTCGAAGACGTAGGATTTAGGGTTGAGATTACAGAGGATCTGACTGCGGATTTCGCAGATCATATAGCTCTGTACATCAAAATGCTTACGGAACAGTTGACTTTCGATGCGCTGAGGATAATCGGGAATGATCTCGATCTTTTCCAGGCGATGGGGAAAGAGATGGCGTTCATGCTTGAAATGGCACGCAGAAATAAGTTTGGCAGATGCCGGATCGTTGCTTGTAAGATTTAAATTTATCCTTTCAGGAAAAAAATTTAAAAGTAGGGCCGCTCTCGATGAGAGCGCCATTATGAGTTTTAAAATGCATCCAGATAAAATTGAAAAAAATATCAATGATTTTCTTGTCGCTGAACTGTCTGCGATAAGAAAATACCGTGAAAAGGGTGGTCTCGTCGCTGGTTATCTCTGCCGGCATTTTCCTCCTGAGATTATAGCTGGACTCGGACTCTGGCCGCTTAGACTTGCTTCCGGTGCTGATTTCGCTTCTGAGAGGAGGGGAGAGCAGATAGTCCGCCCTGATGCCTGTTCCTACTGCAAGTCTGTAATCGGAAATTTCAAAGTTAAAACAGGATTGCATGGGATGACGGATCTTCTTGTCGGAGTGATTACCTGCGACATGATGCGCAGGACGATTGACACTGTAGAAGCTGAAACCGGCATACCGGTTTTCAGGGTCAATATGCCTGCAACAAAGAGCGCCAACGCTGAATCGTACTTTGTCATGGATGTCAGGAGAGCTGTTGAGGAGTTGGAGCGGTTTATGCATATGAGATTTGATGCCGCAAAATGCATTGCTTATTTCAATGCCAGGAAAGAGATGGCTGGAATTCTCGAGGATATTGCAGTGAACAATAAACTGCCTCCAGTTCTGACGCACAGGCTCTTCCATCTGTTCAGTATTGCCCGTCCCGGACAGATGCTTGATTTCTTGAGGAAACTCAAATTGAAAAAATCATCAGCAGGCAGGTGCACGAAAGTTATTTTAACCGGTTCAACCCTCTGTCTCGAAGATGTTTTTCTGAGTGAACTTCTTCAGGAGAAAGGTATATCCGTGATCCCGTTTTACTGCACTGGCCTTGGAGCAATAGAAATATACAAGTCGGGGAAATTTAAATGTAACACAGGCATCTTGCCTGTGGGTTTAAAATCTAAATCCTTAAAAGCTCAAGGCAGGAATGTCATTGAAGAACTTGCGCATATGTCCTTCAATTCGAACGTTTGCATCCGGCAGAGGCCCAACTTTGCAGTTTATGAAAAACTAAAAGAAATGATAAGAACGGAAAAATGCGACGGGGTGATCCTGAAAAGCCTTAAGTTCTGTGACTTGTGGTTCACCGAAAAAGAGAGAATGAAGCAGGAACTTGGAATTCCGGTGCTTGTTCTTGATACAACGTATTCCGATTCCGAGAGGGAAAGAATAAGGAACCGCGTCGAGGCCTTCCTGGAGATGATAGGCTAACGTGAACTGTTTCCGCAAACCAAGAGTTTAACCACCAAGGCACGGAGACACCAAGTTTCAAGGGATTTATGATATAGGTTACGAGAATTTTCTTTTATTTTGCTTTTGATATTATTCTGACTGCTGACTTCTTTTGAATTGGGGGCAAATCCCGCCTTAGAACCATGTTCTAATCCCCCATTCTTCATTCCGGGGATTGTTTCTCAAATGCCTGGATCATTATTATCTGTCTGTGTGCGCAGTTTGGGCATAGCCAGTCAAGGACATATGGAGAGTTCACGGTGGGTGTGAGGATGGTTTTATTCTCAGTTTCGAAGCTGCACAGAGAACACTTGATTTTATAAGTTGTTTTCTTCTCGTTGGCTTTGACTATTCCAGCACTAGTGGCCTTCAATTGTAACTGCCCGACAGTAGCTTCCTCGGTTGTCCCTTTCGGAATCCCATAGCATCCGCTCAATAAGTATATAAGTCCGGCGGAAAGCATAGAGAACAATATTATTGTGAATGTGTTTTTCAGCTTCATTTCTTCGTCTCCTTAAAAATTTTACTTATGGTTTCCCGTGAATTAATCAGGTCAAAATCTTAGGCAGGTAAAACAGGCAACATGCCGCGATTCCGATTATAAGTCCGATTATCGCATATCTCTTAGATTTATCCTTGAATAGTCCTATGGTGCATACGATCAGAGACAATGCCGGTGCGAAACTTATAACGATTCCTGCCAGGAACCCGTAGATTGATATTCAACCCAGTCCCGGAACTGCTGAACATGCCATCGTTATAACGGACGCTATAAAGGGGCTGACCGCAGTCCATAATCCGATTTCACCTATGCTTGTTTTTTTCATTGATTGTAAGATAGACCACATATCATTGAAAAACAGGCGAAGTTTATATTTGTATCGCCTCCCTTCGGGTTGCGGCTTTGCCGCTTTGTGGTCTATTATCAGATGAAATTGCAGGAACAAGAGAGAATAAGTTCTGCCGAATGGGATGAGCGGATTAAAGAAATACCGGACTCGTTCCGGCAAGAATGCAGATACCTGAGGAGTCTCGGCAACGGAGGGACCCCTTATCTTTTCAGCCCTTCGGAATATGCACGCAGGGGTGACAGGCTTCTTGACAGGCTGAAATTTGATCCCTCTGCCGCAGCCCTAAGGCTCTGGGCATTTATTTTCAGCGAGAAGGACAGGCTTTTTCTAGCAAAGGAAAATGGCTGGAAGATTTTTGCGGTGATGAAGGATCTCGGCCAGGTACCTGTCATAACATACTCCATTCCCGAATCCCTTTCATTTTATGCCGATGCTCTCTGGTGGGCGCCGTGTTTCGCTGAAAGTCCCAAGCTTCTGGACGAGGCGGAGAAACTTGGTGCGACAAATGAACTCTGCTACGTCCGTGCCGCCTTGGGAGCTTTCAAGACGCTCGACTATTTCCCGATGCCCGACCTGTGTGTTGCCGGGGCCGGGGCGTGCTGCGATGATTTTTCTGCGGTGATGCAGCTGATTGAATGGCAGGGCGCCAAGGTGCACTGGTGGGAAATTCCTGCAAGGATGAAAAAGGCAGCGCATTCCGGTTCGGGAAAGTTCAGGAAAACGCCGTATGGGAAAACTGAATATCCGGTCGCCGCCGCCGAGTTTCTAGAGAGGGAATACAAGGGTATTGTAAAAGTCCTTGAAAAAGAATCTGGCATGAAGATATCTTCAGGAATGCTTAAAAAAAGCATTCTAAGCTTCAACAGGATACGGGGGCTGGTCAGGGAGCTCAGGGAAATGGTTTACAGCGCCGAGAAAATCCCGCTTCCCGGACTCGAAATGCTTCTTGCGGAATTTACAGGCATCCATGCATGCAGTGAGCCGGAGGAAGCTGTAAATGTCCTCGAATGTCTGACCGAGGAGGTGAAGAATAGGATCCAAGCCGGATTTTCTCCTTTCAAGGGGAAGCCCGTGAGAATATACTGGGTAACACCTCCTACTGACGCATCTGTGATGACTCTTTTGGAAGACTGCGGCGGATGTGTCGCGGGAACTGAATATCTTATAAGCCATTCCTATTTTCCGTTGAGGGAGAATGTTCGGCCGCTGAAGGCGATCGCTGAAAACTACATGGATGATCCGATGATAGGTTCCGCTGAATTCCGCGCCAGAAGAATACTGGAGGAAGCCCGCAGGTTCAGGGCGGAGGGGGTTTTGATGACAGGAATATTCGGAGCAAGCCATTGTCCTTTTGAAGAAAACATAATCGGTGATATGATAAAAAAGGAACTGGGCCTGCCAGTTCTTTCATATGATGTGCCATATTCGCCTGGAAGACATTCGGAACAGATGGTGAACAGAATCCAAAGCTTCATTGAAATGATAAAAGCGAAAAGAGTGTTATGAAAAAGCTGAACCCCTTCAAATATTTCGAAGATTCCATTGGACACGAACTGGAATTTGTTGAGAATGAAAAGAAGAAAGGCAGGAAGATCGTAGGGATATACTGCGAATATACACCCAGGGAAATCATTCTTGCCGCCGGCGCAGTCCCCGTCTGCCTCTGCGGAACTTCCAATGATACTGTTTCAGCAGCCGAATCCGTCCTCCCGGCCAACCTGTGCCCGCTAATAAAAAGTTCATTCGGCTATTTCATAACCGACAGCTGTCCTTTCATCACGATGGCTGATATGATTGTGGCGGAGACCACATGCGACGGCAAGAAGAAAATGTACGAGATAATGGGGCTGACAAAACGAGTTGAGGTTCTGGAACTCACCCAGAAATCTGATTCTGAAACGGCTTTGAAACACTGGACGGACGAACTGCGGAAATTCAGGAGGACTCTTGAAAAGGAGTTCAATGTCGAGATAACAGACCGGAAACTCCGGGACGCGATCGGGACTATGAACCGGGAACGTATGCTCCTCAAAGAGGCTTTTTACCTCGGGCAGGCAAACCCGCCGATTGTAACAGGAAAAGAACTGGCGTCAATCAGGTTCAGGGTCGCAGGCATTGCCGAACACCTTGAGATGCTTGAAGAATTCATCTCTCAAGTTAAAAAGCGGAAGAAAGCTAAGATTTCCCCTAAGTCGGTTAGAGTCCTGCTCACCGGGTGCCCAACCGGTTCCGGCTCGGAAAAAGTCATTGAGATTATCGAGGAATGTGGAGGAGTTGTGGTCTGCCAGGAAGCCTGTAGCGGGATCAAGGCGGTTTATGAGATGACTGACGAGAACGGCGATCCCATTGAGGCGATTGCTAGGCGTCATTTCAATCTTCCTTGTTCATGTATGACGCCCAACAGGGGCAGGGTGGAGCTTATTGCGAAACTCGCAAATGAGTTCAGTCCGGATGCAGTTGTCGATCTTGTTTGGCAGGCGTGTCATACTTATAACGTGGAATCATACCTGATTGGTGAGTTTTCAAGGAAAACCCTGGGGCTGCCATTCCTGAAAATAGAAACTGATTATTCCGCGTCGGACCGGGAACAGCTCAAAGTAAGGATAAGCGCCCTCATGGAGATAGCCGGGAAAATCTAATAGGCGAGCCAATTTCAAAAGTAGTCAGTATTCAGAATAAATCTGGATTTGAGTTCAAGTTTAATTCTGTCTTCTGACTTCCCGCAAAACAGTAGTTTTGCAATCAATTCAGGCAAAAGAAATATTATATGAAAAAAACTCGAATAACATGCGGTGTCGACATAGGTGCAAGGTCTATTGACATTGTGCTTTTTGATGGGAATAAAATTGTTGACAGCATTGTAATCAATACAGGCGCCAACCCTAGGGAAAGGGCTTTGTCCGCCTACAGGAACATCCTGCAGAAGAACGCTGTCTCAGGCAAAAGCCTCATCAGGACAGTCTCTACGGGGTACGGCAGAAATCATTTTCCGGAAACTGACGCGGCAATCTCAGAAATATCCTGCCATGCGGCGGGTGTCGCATATTGTTTCCCAGATGCCGAGCTTGTGATTGATATCGGCGGACAGGATTCGAAGGTCATAAAAATGGTGCCCGGTGGCAAGGTGGTTGACTTCGCTATGAATGACAGGTGCGCGGCCGGAACCGGGCGTTTCATAGAGATGGTTGCCGATATTCTGGACATCAAGATCGGGGATATTTCAAGCATGTCGTTCCGGAAAGTCACAGGATGCGAGATTAATTCCATGTGTGCGGTTTTCGCAGAATCCGAAATTGTTGGACTCATCCAGAACGAGGTGCCCATGGAAAAACTTCTCAAGGGTGTTTTCATCTCTGTCGCAAAAAGGGTTGTCGCCCTCATGGGGAGGTCGTTTTCTTCAAAGGAGATTGTTTTCACAGGTGGAGTTGCCAGGATTGGCGGAGTCGCCGAAGCTCTCGGTGAGGAAACCGGCGCGGAAATGATTGTGCCTGAAAACCCTCAGATCACCGGCGCGCTTGGAGCGGCAATACTCGCCTTCAAAAAATGAAAGGGAGCCTCAGTTTCTGTTTTCTAGTGGCCCAAACCCAGATATTTGCCTGCGAGCATGCCGATGGCATATGAGGCGACAACTACCATTGCTGTGATCGACAATGCTTCAAATAGGACTTTTCCGAACTTGAGGTCTTTCACCACCGACATGAAAAAAGTGAATATCACCATTACGATGAACACGGCCGATATGGTGACTAGCATCGCGTGTATGTGGCTTTGGAAGATGAAGTAGGGGGTGACGATGAGGAGGACCATTGCGAGATAGATTCCGCCGGCATAAAGGGCGGCCTTCAGCGGCTTTCCCTTTGAACCCTCTTGGTTTTCAGTTTTCTGTGACAGGTATTCGGAAGCCATCATTGCAAGTGTTGCCGCCAAACCGCTAACCAGTGTCGTGCTTCCTGTTATCTTGGCATCCTGGATGGCGAATGTGAGTCCTACGGCGATTCCAGTGAATTCCTGAGCCGAATTGTTCAGAGCCAGTGCGATGGAACCTAGATAGTTCAGGTGCTCGTCCTCGATCTCCGCAAGGAGGAGCTTCTCGTGATTCACCTCGTCGATGATGATTTTCTTGATCTCCGGAAAAGAATCCTCTATGGCCTCATAGTTCTCCTCGGCCGCCTCCTCCCCGTTCTCCATCATCTTCATGGTGAACGTCAGCCCCAGTATTACAGTGACGAATGAATAGAAGAAGACCTTGACTCTGTTTGGGTGTACATCTTTTCCGGTATATTTCCGGAACTGGTGGTAGTGGCTCAATTCATCCTCGGCTATTTTTTTCAGGAGGATGGCGTTTTTCCCTTTTGATATTTTTGCAAGATTAAGGTAAGCGAGATGCTCAGTGATCTCGTTCCTCTGGTATTTTAAAAGTTTTTTTGCCAATGAATCCATTGCTCTGTCCTTCTTGATGATACTGATTTATGCCGTTGGCGTGCTTGCTTATAATGCAAAAGATAGTTTAACACTACTCTATTTTAACATGATTCCAATTCCGGAATTAAGGGAACCTCTTAAAATTCACATCTGCTCCATTACTCTGCTCCTCCACGGGCCGCAATTGCGGAAATAATAATCAGCGGCGATTCGCATCTGCTGTCTTTGGGCTAATACAGTGGGATAAAGATACACTCTCCAAGGCATTATGTAGAGTGTTGGATTATGGGGAGTGTTTCCGACATTTGTGCCTGG
>CAZION010000106.1:0-23137 GCA_964540865.1 uncultured Victivallis sp. | reverse complement strand
CCAGCAGGATCTGCTGACCTCCGGTTGTCGCCGTAAAGTTCGCAGGAATTCCAGGAACGTCGGAGAACAGGCTTACATTCACCTTGATGTCCGCATAGTCCTCGTAGCCGTAGACCATTATATACCACTCTCCGGACTGAGGATTCAATACCGTGATCGCCTCGGACATTCCAGCGTTCGTGCTCTTGTCGAAATACTCCTCGTTGGTGAGGGGCAGGGTCGGGCTCACGTAGAGGTCGCAGTCCCCGGTGCCGTTCCCGGTGGTGACAACCATCCGCGTGGTTCCAGCGGCCGGAGTCAGCCTTAAGATGGTGCTGCTCCCTTTCACTCCGCTCAGGGTCACGGGCATACCAGGGGTTATGTTGACAATGATATTGGGCAGGATCGAGACATTGCTGCCACCGGAATTTGCCGAGGCAAGGTCGAGCCAGCCGTCTGAGTTGTAATCGCCGGCGACTACAGAGTTTGGGTTAGTTGCAGTGGCGTAGTGTGTCCTTACAGCAAAAGTCCCATCCCCCATACCCAGAAGAACAGAGACGGTGCTGCCGGTATAATTTGACACGGCAAGGTCGGGCTTGCCGTCTAAGTTGAAGTCACCGGTGGTGACACAGCCTGGAGCAGTGCCTGCGGCAAAGTCCGTCTTTGCACCAAAAGTCCCGTCGCCGACACCCAGCAGGATTGAGATGGTGTTACCATTATTATTTGCCACGGCAAGATCGGTCTTACCATCTGAATTGAAGTCGCCGGTGGTCACACAGACTGGAGTAGTGCCAGTAGCAAAGTCCGTCTTTGCACCAAAAGTCCCGTCACCAATACCCAAAAGTATTGAAACCGTGGTATTGCCGGAATTTGCCACGGCTAGGTCGAGATTGCCGTCTCCATTGAAGTCGCCGGTGGTTACTGAGTTTGGCCAAGTTCCCGTGGGGTAATCTGCCCTTGCACCAAAAGTCCCGTCACCTGCACCTAATAGGATTGAGACTGTGCTGACGCTATAATTTGCCGTGGCAAGGTCAAGCTTACCATCTCCGTTGAAGTCGCCGGTGGTTAATGAGAACGGCCTAACTCCAGTGGCGAAGTCCGTCTTCGCTCCAAACGCCCCGGTTCCTGTACCCAGCAGGATTGAAACACTGTTACTTCCATTATTTGCCGTGGCAAGGTCGAGATTGCCGTCTCCATTGAAGTCACCGGTGATTAGCAAGATTGGATTAGCTCCCGTGGCGAAATCCGTCTTGGCACCAAACGTTCCGGTTCCTGTACCCAGCAGGATTGAGACACTGTTGCCACTATAATTTGCAGTGGCAAGGTCGGCCTTGCTGTCTGCATTAAAGTCACCTGTGACTACCGAGGCCGAAGCAGCGCCCGCGGCGAAGTCCGTCTTCGCTCCAAAGATCTCGGGTCCAGCTCCCAGCAGGACAGAGACATTGTTGTCGGTATAATTTGCCACAGCAAGGTCTAGCCAGCCAGTCGTATTGAAGTTGCCTGAGATTATTGAAACTGGCTGAGTACCCACGGCGTAGTCCGTCTTTGCACCAAAAGTCCCGTCGCCAACCCCCAGCAGGATTGAGACATTGTTGCCGACAGCATTTGCCGTGGCAAGGTCGAGCTTGCCGTCCGCGTTGAAGTCACCGGTGGTTATTGAGCGTGGATTAGTTCCCGCTTCATAGTCCGTCTTGGCGCCAAAAGTTCCGTCACCCATACCCAACAGGACTGAGACATTGTTGCTGCCATAATTTGCTGTGGCAAGGTCGAGTTTGCTATCTGCGTTGAAGTCGCCGGTGATTACGCGCGGCTGACTTCCCGTTACATAATCTGTTTTTGCACCAAAAGTCCCGTCGCCCACCCCCAAGAGGATTGAGACTGTGCTTCCATTGTTTGACACGGCAAGGTCTGTTTTGCCGTCCGCATTAAAATCACCGGCATTTACCGCGATTGGCTGAACTCCCGTGGCAAAGTCCGTCTTCGCACCAAACGTCCCGGTTCCTGTACCCAGCAGGATTGATACAGAGCTTCCATTATAATTTGTCACGGCAAGGTCAGGCTTGCCATCTGCGTTGAAGTCGCCGGTGGTTAGAGAGATGGGTCCCGAGCCCGTTGCAAAGTCTGTCTTAGCGCCAAAACTCCCGTTTCCTGTACCCAGAAGGATTGAGACAGTGTTGCTGTCATAATTTACCACGGCAAGATCTAGCCTGACGTCTCCGTTGAAGTCACCGGTGGTTACCGCCATTGGGCTATCTCCCGTGGCGAAGTCTGTCTTAGCACCAAAACTCCCGTTTCCTTCGCCAAGCAGGACAGAAACAGTGTTGTTACTATAATTCGCCACGGCGAGGTCTGCCTTGCCGTCTCCGCTTAAGTCGCCGGTGGTTACTGAACTTGGCTGATTTCCAGTTGGAAGGTTTGTCTTTTCAAACGAAATGGCTGCGGAACATTGAATCGCCGCCGACATGGACAACATGGACATCAGAAAACCAGCCACCAATTGAAGTCTCTTCGGATTCATAGCACACCTTTTCCTGTTAGTTCTAGGTTTTATTTTGTAATTCTTTATTTAACGTAGACCCATAGTCTAGAGCAAAATACAAGATTTACAAACATGTCGAGATATAACTGCCACTACACTAGACATGAACGTAAAAACTGGAGTTGATGGAATTACTCCGCCAGCTTGTCGAGATATTCATTGACAGTGGCTTTCGATTTTTTCATGAGCGTATGGTAAATCTCGTGGCCAGGGGTTTTCCCGCCGATTCTTTCACTGATAATCCTTCCAATGCGTTTCCAGAGCTCAACGGTCAACAGTACGTCATAAAGCGCCCGGTGACAATTCCCTTCCGCAGGTGCGGATAGATTCAGATGATAAGTCAGACTTCCCAACTTATAGCTGGGCAAATCTGGAATCAGACGTCTGGAGAGCATCATTGTACAGAAAAACTTACGCTCGTGAGGGGTGCCGGACCTGTTCATTTCCGCATGATAGAAACGGGAATCGAATGAAGCGTTATGCGCCACGCATGGTCGCTCGCCGAGAAACCGCATCAGATCCGGCATCACAGTCTCGGGACTGGGTTTGCCTTCAAGCATTTCATCTGTGATTCCGGTAAGACCAGTTATGAAAAATGGAAGTCGGTGTCCGGGATACATCAGTTGGACAAATGATTCCGCAACCTCTCCGTTCCGGACGATTACCGCCGCCACCTCGATTACACGGCAGGTTTCCGCGCTTAGACCTGTAGTCTCGAAATCTATTACTGCAAATTCACTGGACATCTTGAAGCACCTCGTCTCCTACTGGTTTCGATTTGATATCTTTGAAGTCTGAAGGTTGATTAAAGGGAGTTTCTCCTGTCTTTTTTTATCACGCCCGGGGCAGGTCCAACCTGAATTTGCTGCATAACCTTTTTAACCGATCCCAATGCATCCTCCTTGAGCTCACTATCCGGGATATGCAGGGACGTGGAAATATATCTGCGAAGCCCGGCCTCTTTAAGGCGCGTTCGCGCTTTTATATCCTCCAGCTCCTGGGGTGTGCATGTTTGGGCAAGATGGGCTGGTACCGGCGGGGGAGATTTGGATGCTTTTTTATTGGCGATAATCTGACCGTCCAGATCCTCGGACTTAGGGGGTGTTAAAGCCGCAATACCTGATTGCGCTGCCGGCGGAGATGGTTTATCCGCGCTTGCCGCTTCCTGATCCTTCCTCTGCTTTTCCGCCTTCTTTTTCCCAGTCCTGCTGAGATAGGCATCTGCCGCTTTGGCATCATAACTAAAAAAAGACTGGCATGTCTCATTCATATCTGAGAACTTAAGGTTTTTAGCACCTTTGGGGACTGTTACGGTTATACCCGCCGGATTTATTTCCATCAGCTTGGCCTTTTCAATAACTGTCCCATCCTTCATCCCGACATTGAACATAGGAAATTCTGAAACCTTATAAGTCTTTAATCCGTCCGAATGTTTGAGTTCAATATATTTGAAAGTGTCATCCGTGGTAATTTTCATGTCCTTTAAATCCAATCCCTCAGGGACAATGTCATTCATTTTCGCGTCTTCCGCAAAGGAAAAGAGGCAGGCAGTTGAAACGGCTAAAAGAGAGAACAGCAGGATTCTTTTCTTCATATGAATCAACCGATAAGATTTTTGTTTATTGCGCTTTAAGTTCTCAACACAGAACCAAGCTTGATTATTATATCGTTTGCTTCATGTAATTCAATTTTCACTGCAGATTTTCCGCAAGTCTTCCTCTGCAGGCCGTATTTATACTATTTCTCAGGATTGCGATATTCGCAGGGCTGGTGGTGAATGGGGAAAATGTCTTGACATTTACAGGCTTTCGCCTTATCTTGGCGTGCAATGTTACAAGGTGCAGAAGAACACTAATCTCTGGAAGGATTTCAATGACCCGCAGAAACTTATCCGCACTTCTTCTTGCTTTTGCCTTCTCATCATCTGTCTTTGGGGAAAACCAGCTGACAATTGTTTCAGACTCCAAATCAGACTATCAGATAGTAATTCCCGACAAGGCGAAGAAAAACCAGATGGATGATGCCATTGAAAAGACAGCAAAACTTATGCAGTCATGTATTGAAGAGGCCGGAAACGCGGTATTGCCGATTCTTGAAGAAAGCAAACTGCTACCCGGGAAGCCATGTATTTATCTGGGCGATACTGAAAAGGCGAGAAACACAGGAATAGATACAAGCAAAATGGAGGATTGGGAGTATGTCTTTAAAACTGACGGAAAAGACATTCTTATCATAGGCAAAGACCTCAAAGGACCAGCGGATCCTGAAACGCTGCAACACCCTTGGCGCTACACAGCATATGCACTCGGAACACTCAAAGCCGTCACCTCTTTCCTGGAAAGTTATGCGGGTACGCGCTTCGTTATGCCGGGGCCGAACGGCATTGCTGTTGAAAAGAAAACCGTGATTGAAGTGCCGGATAATCTAAACATAAGAAACAAGACGTTCTTCAAGTATTGCATTGGGCTCAGTTCAGGTGATGTCTTCTATGACCTTGCCAATAATTTATATCCCACTGTCAGATACGGCCACTACGGCGGGCACTCCCATCCCATAGCCATCCCGCAGGACAAGTATTACAAGGAGCATCCTGAATATTTCGCCCTCATCAAAGGTAAACGCTACAAAACTTCCGACAGCTATCCTCATAATCAATATTGTCTTTCGAATCCTGAGGTGCAGGAGCTTATCTACAAGGAACTACTCCGCAAGCTTGACGCAGGGTACGATTACGCTCAGCTTTCCCAGAGCGATGGATTCAAGGATTGTGAATGCGACAAGTGTAAAGATCTCTACGGGGTTGGTGATTTCGGCGAGAAGCTCTGGATAATGCACAAAAAAATGGCTGAACGCCTGTTGGAAGACCGGCCCGGCAAAAAGGTGGTGATATTAAGCTACGGCCCGACCTCAAATCCACCGAAAACATTTAAAGACTTCCCCGAAAACGTAATAGTTGAATTATGCAACTACGATCCTGAGGATCTTGGTAATTGGAAAAAATATAAAGTTCCAGGCGGATTTACGGCTTACACCTACAACTGGGGCAATTACCTGATAGAAGGCTATACGCCGAAGAGAACCCCGGAATTCTGCAAGGAACAGGTTGATTTATTCAGGAAGAACAATGTCTGGGGCATTTACTGTTGTTCGAGGGCGGAACTTTATGGACTTGAAGGGCCAGTCCATTACACCTATGGAAAACTGCTTGCAGATTCAGCAGTGGCGCCGGAACTGCTTGTAGATGAATATTGCAGGAGCGCCTACAGGGAAAGCTCAGCTTCCATGAAACCTTTCTTCTCTCTTCTTCACGAGAGGCTGAAAATCCAGTACCTACCTTCAGATAGAAAAGATACTAGCGGCAGTGTTAAAATACTTCTGTTGCGTTACCCCTCGGATGTCATGGGCAAGCTGGAAACATATTTGGTGGAAGCCGAAAAAAAGGCGAAGGAAAAGAAAGAAATCTTCAGGCTGAAAATTGTCCGCATAGAATTTGACTACCTTAAGAAAACTGCGATTATAGTGGAATTGTTTGAGAGCTGCATCAAGAATCCTTCAAAAGAACTTTCTGCAAAACTCGTAAATGCCGTCAAGGAGAGAAATGCATTTATCGCCAATCTGCCCAAAGAAGGAAAACCCGAGACTATTTCCCCATGCGAAGGATGCAAGATCTTCGGCTCAAATGAAGCGAAAACGGTCATGGCAGGCGGACGTAACTACGCGCTGCTGAAAGGGCCATACAAGTGGTTTACCCCGGGAGCAAATGAAATTACAGTGCCTAGGACAGATACTCCAGTCAAAATTGATGGAACCGCCGATGAGCCAGTATGGGGAAAGGCTGAAAAAGAGAAGATGCTCTCGGTATATATGGGCGAAGATATTGATCTGCCGGAAACAACAGTACAGGCATCATATGATGACAATGCCCTCTATGTCCTTTTGCACACGAATAAACCATCCCCCGAAAAACTCAAGAAAGAGAAGATGACGAACTCGTTTTATATTTTCCTGAAAAACTCCAAATCGATGGAATCACTCTACATGTTCACCGCCTCTTCTACCGATAGAAACACACGCACATACAAGCACGTTTCGACAGGCAATCTCGGTGCGGTTAATGAGTTCAAGGCATCTATCGAAACAAATGAGAAAATAGACTTTGCGTGTATAACCGACAAGAAAACAGGAAACATGACCGCTGAATTCAGGATACCCTTTTCAATTTATGGAAAAGCGCCAGGCAAAGGTGATAGCTGGTACGGAAACTTCCTATGGAGAATCGCAAATGAAGAAAAACCAAATTTTTTCTGGGCACCCAATGTCAGCGCAAAGACCTGGCGGAATCGGCACCGCTATGATGTCATAGGACTTGCTTTTCAATAAGGGCTGGCAAATTATGGCATTTGATTCTTGAAAAGTTTCGATTATTATAAAACTTAAATTCCTATCATTAAACTAACACAGCAGGGAACATCCACTCATGACGAACAAATATTGGATCTTGATTACACGACTGCCTCAAACCTTACTGCTGCTTGGAACTGCCTTGTCACTGGCCTTGGGCGGTCTCGGATGCGAGCGCAAAGAAAAGAGTCAGGGCGCAGCGACCGGTCAACGCGTATATCGGATAGCATTCGCCTCCTTCGGTCCGGACATAGCGGCAGACAAAGCCATCAACGGATATTTGGAAGGTCTGAGCTCAGAAGGGTTCACGGTTGGGCAGAACCTAGAGGTGACGCGAAGCCATGCGGCCGGCGAGATAGCGATGCTGCCGCAGCTGATGCAGGCCCTCGATGCCAAGGGACTTGATTTGATCGTGCCAATGACTACGCCTGGGGTGGCGGCGGCCTGCGGTAAAGTGAAGAACACACCGTCAGTGTTTGTCTACACCTACGACCCTATTTCAGCAGGTGCCGGGAAGGACTTTGAACACCACCTCCCGACAATGACAGGGGTGGCATCGTTCCCGTCAATTGAAAAGACGATGGCGGTTTTGCGGGAGCTAGTCCCAGGCATCAAGACTGTAGGAACAGTCTACAACTCCTCTGAAGCGAATTCGATCCGTGCGGTGCGCGAAGCGCGTCAGATACTGGAACCTCTGGGTATCCGACTGGAAGAGGTCACTATTTCATCCACGGCCGACATTATGCTGGCGACGCAGGCCCTCCTCGCACGCGAGCCACAGGTAATCTGGGTGACCGGTGACAACACCGTATTGCAAGGGGTGGACGCTGTACTTGGCCCGGCCGGCCGGGCCAGGATCCCGGTAGTGATCAACGACCCCGAGTTCGTTGACCGTGGCGCATTGGCCGCAGTAGGCATTGGCTGGACAGCGAGCGGGCGCGTGGCCGGACGCATGGCGGCAAATGTATTGCGCGGCAAAAGTCCAGCCGATATACCCATAGTAAACGTCGCCGAACCCGTAGTCTTAATCAATCGCAAGATGGCCTCGCAACTGGGCATCGCAATTCCACCTTCGATGGAGAAAACACAAATACCATGAACCCACGCTATAGTTCATTCGTCATAACAGTCCCGCCGTTTCCTGCGATGGCCGAACCTTTCAGGTTCAGGATATTTAATGCCTGTGACCATGCAACGGCCACTATAATTCCATGCGCTGGCTTCTGATTTCAAAACCACCATTTCGAGAGGATACTTTCGATAATCGGCCCTGTTGTATGCGCCATCCGGTAGAACCCCAGATCCGTCGCGTGAGCTCCATCAACGGTGCATTCCGCGAAGTCCTGTCCGTAAAGGCGCATCCCGTCGAGAAAATAGATATTGCTATCGCCTTTCGTGCGCCAGTAAAAGCCGCTTAGCTCAAAAGCGGAGGAGTCTGCCGTATACCAGTCCATGCCATCAATCCCTTTGGAATTCGTCCCCATCGCTTTGTCGATTTTCTTAATATCAAGCTTTGCCATTTGCTGTACCTATCTTCCCTTCATTCATGATTGTTGAGCGGATCCCCCTCCATAAACCAAACCGCGGATGCGGGGTTGGATGCATGGAAATTGTTAGCGCGCCCTAAGCGAAACAAGGCGATTGAGGCTCCATATTATCTTTTCCATCATTATAGTCAGATCCAGCAGACACACTTTGTCATTGGCAGAACCAAGCTTGTCGCTGCGCATATAGGACTTGCGGAGCTGTTCCATAGTGGGGCCATGATTGGAACTCAGGTCCAGAAGCATACGAACTTGCTCCGGTTCATTTGTTTTATCGGTTTCTGCGGCTAAGGCTAAAAGGAATTCTATAGACTCCATGCATGCGTTTGAAAGTGTCTCCAGTGATGGACATGCCCTTGCCTGAATTATAAGCTTCACACCTGAAGCGGTGCTGTCGGCGAGTTGTTCAAGCAGCGCTTGACGTGTCTGGTAGTAGGCATGATCATGGGCCGTCTGGGACTGCATCTGCATTGTCGCCACCGCCGATGTCGCCGCCGCCACTTCCCTGGCAAGGGAGATGAAAGCCTCGTGACGCGAAGCAAGATCCGCTCCGTCATAGTCCAACCTTGCCGTAGAGACAAACGCCGCGATCTGTCCCAACTCGCGCGTCTGCTCCAGATGGATCAATTCCAGGCCGGTGTCCGGATCCTGCGACTCAAATTCAGATAGATACCTTGGATGGGACAGCCCCTCCTCCTCCAGAGGGGGAATGGCTTTAGCAAGCCAGCGGGTCAGCGGGCCGTCAATGGCAATGAAAAAAACTGCCGATGTCAGATTGACCATAAGGAACACCCATGCAGCCTGATGTGGCAGATCCATCTTTAGGGAATTCAGCAGCGCCATCACCAGCGGTACGTGCAGATAGACCTCTATGTAGTAGAGCAGGATAAAAACCGCCGCCCCGAATATATAGAACATATTCGTAAACCAAACGAGCTGCCGGGACGTTCCACGGAACGCCTGTCCAAGCATCCCCTTGAACAGTCCCGAACCTATCGCAGCGCCATACATTAAAAGAAACACCTGCGGACCCGTCAGGATATTCTCCCTCGCCAATCCGATTGCCACAAGGGCGACGGGAGTTGAGGACTGCGATATGAATCCCAGCGCCGTCCCTGCCATAATAGAGAGCAGCGAATAATCACGGCTAAACGCCACAGTCCCGCTAAACCACGGCTCGTGCTGGAACAGTTTGACCCCGGCGACCATCACCTCTATTCCAAAGAAAATCAATCCCAACCCCAGCCCGAGGATCAAATATGTCCTGTATCTCTCGTCTTTTGTCAAATACATTGCGATTCCGCACAGTCCGACAAGGAACATTACACCCAGCGAAATATCAAAGGAGACTATAAATACCAAGACGCATTTCCCGACGAGGAATCCACTCAAGGCGGCGATCGCCTGGGGCACATTGAGTATCCTGGCACTGATGAGGCTTGCCAGAATCACCAGCGCAGCCGATGAACTCTGCATAACCGCCCCTGCCCCCAGGCCGAACACCACGGCCCGCCAGCGTGTGGAGACAAACCGAACAGCAAGCATCCGGAACTGACGGCTGCCCAATTGCTTGAGACCGCTCGAGAGCATTTGCACGCCCGTGAACATCAACCCCAGTCCCAGAAGAATTTTACCGGTTACTTCGATCATTAGCATCCAAATTAATTAGGCGGCCAGGGGCCGCAATTTCAAATAATCAAATATCCAATCTCCAACACGGAATATCCAATGCCCAAGTTGAGATTTTCCGGAATTAAATTCCGATGGGAATTGGAAATTAAGTCTTGGATATTGGGTGTTAAAACTTTGAAATCTCCATACTTAAATGTAATGTATCGCAGTGCTGAAGAAATAATTGGCGGCTCCATAAGTTAAACGGTGATACTAATGAAAAAAATACTTATAACACTCGTTGTGGCCTTTGCCGTTTTAGTCCCCCTCTCAAAGCTGGAGGCAGGTTGAGGAGGCGGAAACAGTGGATCCGTAGGATCCTCAGCAAAGCCGGCCTCCCCTTGTCCGACGCCTGCAAAGAACACATCTGCTCCTTCAGTAAACAGAAAAACACTTGATGAGATCGCAAAGGATCCGGCAAATAAAATAGACTCCGGATTCAAGACCACGAAACCAGGAAGCCTCTTTGATGCCCCGCCAACAAAAAGGGAGACACAGGCACCTGCAAAAGTTGCGGATGCAAGCCAGGCTGCATCTGATGCAAAGAATGCCGCAGTGCCGCTGGCAGATAATGTCCCCATCCCTTACGCTACATACAATAACAACGTAACTGACACAGACTTCTCCCAAGAAAAGCTCAATGAAATCCAGAAACAGGCTGAAACTCTTTTTGCACCTTTCATGCAAGGTGAGACGATAACGGTTGAGACAAGAAAGAAAACTTATACAGGCGCTTTTGGTGGAATGGTTGGAGGTAAGCTTAAAGTTGGATTAGACCTCGTCCCCATCGTAGACTTATCCCAAGACATTCTTGACAGGGCCAATCCGGAGCTGATGATGAAGAGGCAGCAGGACTTCATAAAGGCGAACTACTACGCCCCTAAGAAACGATTTGACTATATCAACAAGAAGAAGCTGAATGAAAAAAATCCGGCTACGCAAAATGAGAACTGACATGTATTAATCTCCATGACGGACGCCCATTTTAAAATGGAAAAGTGAGCTGCACAGGTCCGTCATCGCTTTCGGGCTGCGGGAATCCTGAAACCGAAACCCCAATCAATCTGACCTTGCGTTTACCGGCCTCGGTCTTTTTCATGAGCTCGGATGCGACTCTGTAAATAATATCCCCTGAATCAATACATTCCTTAATTGACTGCTGGCGAGTGATCGAAGTGAAATCGTCATATTTCAGCTTGAGCGTCACCGTCCGCCCCAGTAGCTTTTCATCATGCAGCATCTCCGCGACTTCCGTGGACAGAGATTGGAGGACTTCGAGCATTTCATGAATTTTATCAGTATCGCGCTGGAAAGTAACCTCACGGCCCAGTGACTTCCTGGGAATATCCGGTGTCACCATGCCTTCGTCTATGCCGCGCGCAATATTGTAGTAGTAGATACCCGACTTGCCGAAGGCTCCGACCAGTTCGGGGAGGGAAAGCTTTTTCAAGTCGCTGCCGTTCTCGACTCCAATGCTGCGGAATTTCTCGGCGGTGACTTTTCCGACGCCGTGGAAATTGTGGATGGCAAGCCTGCAAATGAAGTCATCGGCCTGATCCGGTGTAATTACGGTGAGGCCTGAAGGCTTGTGGATGCCGGAAGCTATTTTCGCCAGAAACATATTGAACGATACGCCCGCCGATGCAGTCAGCCTGGTCTCGGAAAATATGCGCTTCTGTATTTCGCGGGCCACCCATGTTGCCGAAGGTATGTTCTTCTTGTTGTACGTGACATCGAGGTAGGCCTCGTCAAGGGAAAGCGGCTCTACAAGATCCGTATAATCCAGAAATATCCGCCTTATGTGTTCGGATTCTGCGCAATATACATCCATGCGTACCGGCAGGAATATGCCATTGGGACACAGTTTCAACGCCGTACCGGTAGGCATGGCGGAATGGACCCCGAACTTTCGCGCTTCGTAGGAAGCCGTTGCCACCACGCCCCGGCTACCCGGCATTCCACCCACGATGACAGGCTTCCCGCGCAGCTGCGGGTTGTCGCGCTGTTCTATTGAGGCGTAGAAAGCATCCATGTCAATATGTATTATCTTGCGTACAAGCATGTCATTCCCAGTATATTGTTCTGGCATCAATATATACTTGTTATGAAACGTCCATAGAAGTTTCAGAGTCACGCAGAAAATGAAGGATGATTGGGCTCCGCCTCTTCCTAGAAAGCGTCCACCGTCGCTGGGAAAAACCATCAGAACGGAACCGTGTCGCCATAGTCGGTGGTGTCCTCAAAATCATTCGGGACAGGCTGACGGTCATCGTGTCCAGCGGGTTTAGCTCCCTCTTCAGCACTAATGCGAAACGCCTGCAGATTATTGAAATAGCGGCCGTTATATTCCCGTCCACGGATGTCAAACGTCACTGTCACCGTCTGCCCCAGCTCCAGCCCGTCAAGCAGATTCACCTTTTCCTGCACACATTCCAGCGCTATATCCTGCGGATACTTGCCAGATGCCACTGTCACAACGAACTCCCGCTTGGTAAAGCCCTTGGCGCCGAATGTCTGCGCCGCCTGAATCACCTTGATTTTACCTGTCAAATCATACGCCATTGTCTTATCCTCTTTTAATATTGAATTTTGTTTTTTTAATTAGAATGCCTGGGAATGATTTTTCAATACCAGGTCTCGTCATAAACGGCTGACTTAAATTGAACCGTATTCGGAACAGAATGGTGCTTGATTTATCATTCTATCCGGTTAACTTATGACGGAATATTTCAACTATGCATACAAACAGGAGGTTTTGAAGTGAATAACAGGCGCATGAATGTTTTAGGTTTCGCAGTCATTTCCACAATTGCAATAGGGACTCTCGGTTTTGCAGGCGGCTGCAAGAGCCAGGAAATACTAAGGGACAGACCCTGTGTTCCGGCACCTTCCAACCAGGAACCTGCCAATCCGTCAGCAGTGGCCCCTGTCGTTGTAACTCCCATAGCCGCTCAGCCTGTATTGGCTCCTGCTCCTGCAGCTAAAGCCCCAACAGTAAACCTCGCCCCAGCTCCGGTGCAGATAGAGACAGTCCCAAAATGAAGTGAGCTGATCTCAAAATGCTGAAAAATGCTGCTGCGTCAATTAGTGTGTCTTAATCTTCTACAGGTTAGACACACTGAAGCCGTGAACACCAACTATTCAAATCAGCTCAGGAAAGGCAATCTTAAAATTGCCTCGAAGTGACTGGCGGTGTGGCCGACGCGACGTTGAGCTACACAATTACGCCGTGCTTTAATCATGGCGCAGATCCACGCAGACAATTACTTAGCCCAAAGCGTCCGTTATACCCTACTTGCGGACTTCGTTCTTCTCGTGATCCTTCTTGAGGTTTGCCAGCATCTCCTTGATGTCATATATGCCCTTGTATGCGACATAAACAGTTATGGTCGAATACCAGGCCAGACATGCGACTGTCAGTGCGAACCAGAAAATTTCCATGATTAAATCCTCCTGTCAGTCTTGGAATTCGCGCCATCCCCAAAGATCAAATTCTTGAGGAGGGAGAGCACAATCATCCCGACGGCGGCCGCGACATAGGTGGCTATTCCCGAATAATAGGGCCCTATGGCATCAGCCAGCCTGGGATTTACCTTCTGCATGGTGAGATATGCCACCGGGATTGCGGCGCCAAGGAATATCGCACCGCCGGCACCCCAGTTGTTGGCCTTCTTCCAGTAGCAGCACGCTATGAGGAGGACCGACATGCTGGAAAGGTATATCGAACCGGTGAGGGTGAGATAGTCCCAGACATTTCCCTTGATCTCGTAGAAGAGGCCGAATATCAGCAGATACACACCTATCGCGCCGACTATGCAGCGGTTGATGAGAAGGCCTTTCTTCTCGCTAAGCCTGGTCTTCTTCCTGAACGGCGCGAGTATGTCGTTGAATATTACGCTTCCCCAAGTCAGCATGTATGAAGAGTCGGTTGACATGTCAGCCGCCAGCATCGCTGCGATGAGCAGTCCCATCACTCCGACAGGTATGAGTATGCTGAGCACCTTCGGCATTGCGTGGAGGGAGATCTCCTGCTCCATCTTCTGGGAAGCCGAAAGTAGCAGCGTATCCGATTCATCGAGGCTTTTCCTTGAGGAAAGCTCCATTTTTATGCCGCTTGAATCTTTGATCAGCAACTCCTTCTGCACGGCGCTCAGTCCAAGCCTTGAATCTCTGCGTTCCATCTCGCCGACTTCATACCTGCGCAGTTCCTGCAGATGATGGGCGTTGATGGGCTGTGCAAGTATGTAAAGGGCGGCAATCCCCCATATTCCAGGGATGAGGAAGCGCGCTATGAAGAAGAAGGAGGTCCTGGTGTAGACTTTCCGACCCGTCGCAGAATCCTTTGCGGCCAGCACACGGGCGATGCATGTCTGCCAGGTCAGCGTCGCAGCCGTCTGTATCAGGAGCTGGAAGATTATAAAAGGAAGCCCCAACCCCTCCCTCTGGAGCGGATTGAATCCGCCTGCACCATGCTGCTGCTGCACTGTTGCGGCTATGTTGGTCCAGCCCACATCCCTCAGAACTATGAAGGTGACGACCAGCAGACCTATGCTCATCACCACGAACTGCAGGAAGTCGGTTATAAGGACTGAGAGCATCCCTCCAAGTATCGTGTAGAAACAGACGGCCATCAGGAGCAGTCCCATGACTATCTGCAGGTTGGTGAGATTGAAACCCAGAATGCTATGTGTACCGGTCTGGGTGTTGGTGACCATCACCAGGAAATCCCCTCCTATCTTCAGGAAGACGCCCATGTTGAGGAGGCCGCCCATGACTATGACCACTCCTGCCAGCCAGCGGATGCCGGAGCCGTATTTCTTATCGAAAAGTTCCGGTATTGTAAGGACTCCCGAATCCCGCAACGGCTTGATGCAGAAACCGGTCATTCCTATGAGCAGCATTGCAAGGCACTGGGCGATTCCCGGAAATGCGCCGGAGAAGCCGTTCACATATCCCGCCTGTGAAGTGTACATGCAGGTAATGATGCCGAACTCGGTCGCGGCAAGTGAGGCTATCCCGAGGTAAAGGTTCATTTCACGTCCGGCGACGAGGAAGTCCTCGACCTTGCCGACATATTTCCTGATCCACACTCCGACGAACATTGTAGCCAGCAGATAGACGCCTATTATACTTCCATCAACAACCCAGTTGAAATGAATCTGCCCCATAGGCTTTTCCTTATATTTCCAGTTCCCAATAATTATGACTTCGGGTTAGGTTGCCGATAAAGTCCTTCTCATTTCTTAATTTACACTCACCTAACCGCCTTGTCGAAAGAAAGTTCCAGCTTCGGATAAGGGACTAGAGTCCAGCCCACATTTTTTATGGAAAGAATGAAGATAGATTTCAGGGCGCCAGTTTCCCGGAATCCTTTTTTTACAAAGAAAAAAACTTTGTGCATTGGTGGTTCATTAAATATTCGGCTTGGTCCAAACGTATCCATCCGGCAGGACTACCCTATACGTGCGGTATCGATGAGATTGCCAGAGAGCGTTCGATCTTATTTATGGATTTTGCCAGTTCATCGCCGATCAGATCCAATCGGGCCAAGGCGGCAATACGGGTGCGCACCCGTTCTTTTTCCTCCGGTGTGAACAGATCGTCCAGAAGTCGGCAGGCATTGCCCAGGCTGATCAGAAGCACGTCGCGCGGATCGGGAATGTCATCACCGAGAATCAGTTCCCGCAGACGTATACGCACCTCCTTGACCTCACGATCGTCAATTAGCGGATAGCGGCGTACTTCAAACACCCATAGGATACGCCGGTTCTCCTGTTTGAGAATCCCTTTGCGGATCAGCTGCTCAAGTACGAGATCCTCCATGTGTTTTGTCCGGATAGTGAGTCGTTCAATCCAGAACGATGTGGGCTTCGGCTCAGTTTTCTGCTGCAGTTCCAGCAATGCCTCATCAAGAAGCGGATCTCCGGCAGGCGCGGTCGAAATGACTTTCAATACATCCAGATCCGTATCAATCCTGTCGCAGAGCTCCAGTTCCATAAGCAGTGCGGCGCCCAACGCATAATCAAGCGCGAAAGGAGTGACGGGCTTCATGACACCACGGCTATTGTCCAGGGCGAGAAGGAAAATCTCTTCAGCAACAGTAAGTTTGGCGGAAGCAGGATTCACCGGCACTGGTTGCGCAACTGCATCTGTGCAAGTGGCGACGGCCTCGGCAATCGTTGTGGAAATCGGCAGGACAGTGGAGAACCCAGCCATGTCAAGAACCTGCTTGACCTGGGGGGACGGACAAGCCAACGCCAACTTTCCCTTCGCCTGTTTCATACGCTTTGCGGCGGACAGGAAAACACGCAGGCCGGCGCTGCTCACATATTCCAGCCCCGACAAGTCCAATACAACTCGCAAACCACCGCCATCAATGAGTGCAGACAGGCTCTGATCCACGTCAAACGCAGTAGCCGAGTCCAACCTGCCCTGCGCCTCTAGAATAGTGACGTCCACCTCTTGTCTTTGATTTATTGTCATGAGGTTCCCTTATTACATTGTTTGTGGAAGACAAGCTAACATATACCCCAAAGAAAGAATGAATGCAACCAAAGACAAGAAAAATACATGTTCCGGATATTGCAGGTTGCCGTTCTACGATTTAATCGTCATGCAGGCCAGTATTTGTAAACTCCCGGTGAGTCAGCAAAGGCAGGTTCCCTTCGCCTTTAAGACAGTTTATTATGACGTCCAGCAAATTGGCAACTTCAGGGCTAGGCGTCTCCATACGGCTGTAGCCATTCGAATTCCCATCCCCGGCTTCCAGCGAGGCTAAAAAAATGGTGCGCCCGGCGGGATTCGAACCCACGACCCTTTGCTTCGGAGGCAAATACTCTATCCAGCTGAGCTACGAGCGCATGTACGGGAAATTGTTTAATCCTTTTTCCGGAAAAAGGAACAAGGAGTGAAATATAATCAGATATTCAGTTCCTTCAATACGATATCGGTCATTAGTTTGAGCATTTCGTCATTTGCTGTAGCTGCGAACTTCGCAAGGATTGATTTTCCTTTGGCCGACGGCTTGCTTCCAAGCACACAGACCGCGTTGCGCCTTAAAAGTTTCATGCCCGGATATGCAAGCGCAGAATTCTTGATCACTTTGCTGACAACTGAATCATCCTCGAGCAGGAGCCATTCGAGATCCGCCTTCAACGGTGGCGGGATTTTGCTATCCGGGCAGAGAGAAGTGCAAATATCACATCCGAAAATCCATTCCCCCATACTTTCCCTGTCATCCTTTTCAAGAACACCTTTTTTCTCCATGGTCAGATAACTCCGGCATCTCATATACTTGAAATCCCCAGGCCTGCCGGACAGGGCGCCGGTCGGACAGCTGTCAACACATTTTCCGCAAGTGGAACACCTTACGGCAAAATCAACAGGCTCCGTTTCGGGCAGTTCAATGTCCAGGGCAAGAATACCTAGACAAGTCCCGCTCCCCTCCCCTTTGCAGAGAAGGCATGAGTTGATACCGATGGCGCCAAGTCCTGAAAATGCCGCAATGCATTTCTCAGCGAGCGGCTTGGTGTCAACAAAAACTTCGTCACCGAACCCCCTGCCCAGAAATTTTTTCAGCGACGCTGAAAAAGCATTTAGTCTATCCCTTAGAAAGACATGGTAGTCTATCCTGCCCGCATATCCAGCGACAAGTCCCGACAAGGTATCATCATCAGTTTGCGGGAGAAAATTTTCATTGACTGGAATACGGTTGAATGGAAGGGAGAAGATCACAAGGGATTTCGCCAAAGGGAGAAGTTTTCCGGGATCGGCCCTCAATGCTGCAGTTTTCCTCATGTATTCGGGCCAGTCCGGATTCTGATTTTGCAGGAAGCTTTCCATTAGTATTTCACGTAGCGGAAGAAGTTTCCCGGCGGAGAGGTTTAAAACGGCGATTCTGGAAAAGCCATGGCTAGCGCATTCAGACTCGACAAAACAGAAAAAATTTTTATTGTTTATTGGCATGTTATGGTAAAAGAGTTAGTTTTAATGCAAAACAGGCGTCTTGCCTGTGGATTAATTCATACGATTATATTTTCAGTTTCTGAAAATATTAGATTCAATTTTTCATTTAACAAGGAGAAGGTGCAAGATGTCAGCAATTTACGATGTGTACGCCCGTGAAATCCTGGACTCGCGCGGAAACCCCACCGTCGAAGTTGAAGTAGTCCTTGAATGCGGAACGAAAGGCCTTGCAGCGGTCCCGTCCGGCGCATCAACAGGAGAACATGAAGCGCTGGAACTGAGGGACGGCGACAAGAAGCGCTATCTCGGCAAAGGTGTTCTCAAGGCTGTTTCAAACGTAAACAAGAAAATCTTTCCCAAGATCAAGGGAATGGATGTGATGAACCAGGCCGAAATCGACAAGGTGATGATTGACCTTGACGGCAGCAAGACAAAGAAAAACCTGGGCGCAAACGCCATTCTCGGTGTTTCCATGGCTGCCGCAAAAGCCGCGGCGAACTGCCTTGACATCCCCCTCTACCGCTACATCGGAGGAACAAATGCAAAACGCCTTCCCGTCCCTATGATGAACATCATCAACGGCGGCGCCCATTCCGACGCCCCGATTGATTTCCAGGAATTCATGATCCGCCCCGTAGGCGCGGACAGCTTCCGCGAAGGGCTCAGGATGGGGACTGAAGTCTTCCATGCGCTCAAGTCAGTCCTTAAAAAACGCGGTCTCAGCACTGCCGTCGGCGATGAAGGCGGTTTCGCTCCGAACCTCAAGGGTATAGAAGACGCCCTCGATGTCATCATGGAGGCGATCAAAGTGGCAGGCTACAGACCGGGCCGTAAATCTGAAAAAGGCGATGTATGCATAGCCCTTGATCCGGCTTCAAGCGAATTTTTCATCAACGGGAAATACGACTTCAAGAAAGCCGGCAAAGGCATGGTGAAATCCTCGGAGGAAATGGTGAAATTCTATAGCAAGCTTGTCTCTGATTATCCTATCGACTCCATTGAAGACGGAATGGCGGAGAGCGACTGGAAAGGCTGGAAAATGCTGACAGCCGAAATCGGGCACAAGGTTCAGCTTGTCGGAGATGACCTGTTTGTCACGAACGTAGAGTATCTCGCAAGGGGCATCAGGGAAAAATCGGCGAATGCGATCCTGATCAAAGTCAACCAGATAGGTTCGCTCACGGAAACCCTTGACGCCATAGAAATGGCGCACAGGGCCGGATGGAACGCAGTCGTCAGCCATCGTTCAGGAGAGACGGAAGATACGACGATCGCAGACATTGCGGTTGCCACAAATGCCGGACAGATCAAGACAGGTTCAGCCAGCAGGACCGACCGTATCTGCAAGTACAATCAGCTCCTCCGGATCGAGGAAGAGCTCGGCGACCTTGCAATCTACGGCTGAGGCTCATCCATAAAGACAAACTCCTCCTGTATTTTTGCAAGCGGCCTTTCGGGCCCGCTTGCAAAAATACAATTTATAATTTTATTTAGGACTACTTAGATGGCTGAAGATTTTGAAAAGGCATTGTTCACTCCGCCGGCGAAAATACTTGTTGTTGATGATTCCTCGCTTAACAGGCAGTTCATCACAAGCGCACTCAAATCAAAAGACTTTGAAGTCTATGTGACAAAAAGCGGAGAGGAAGGGCTCGCGCTCATCAACGAGAAAACTCCGGAAGTGATACTCCTCGACATCATGATGCCGGACGAAGACGGATATTCCATCTGCGCGAAACTGAAATCCAATCTGAAGACGGCACATATCCCCGTAATTTTCCTGACTGCGATGGACTCCATCAAAGACAAGCTGAAGGGGTTCGAAATAGGGGCCGCCGATTTTATAACCAAACCGTTCAACCACAAGGAACTGATTGCGCGGGTCAGGACACAGGTCAGCCTTTCCAGGGCGATGTCGGAAAAGGAGAATATGTTGAGCATCGCCATGGAGGAGAGGAGAAATGCGGTGGTTGCGAGGATCGCAGGTGGTATCTCCCACAACTTCAGCAATCTCATAGGCGTGTCCCTTGGCAATCTGCTCCTCATCGAATCACTGCTCGGGAGTACAGTGAATCCAGTCGCAAAGGAAGCGCTATCCGATCTCAAGAAGAGCCTTGAAAGGCAAAAGACGCTCATAAAACAGTTCATCCGCCTTTCAAACAGGGGTTTCACGGAGGATAGCACTCCTGAAATGACTGGTATAAACCTCAATTCACTTGTAGATGAAATCTTTGAAAATCTTCTGATGCAGGAAAGAAATACCAGGATGCAGCCGATGAGGCTTCAGAAAAACCTTTCATCAAATCTTTTTTTCCAATGCGACCCAGGGCATGCAAGGGAAATATTCCATATGATATTCAATGAAATAATGTCAGCCGCCACAAATCCTGTGGCATTCACCGTTTCCGGAACGATGAAGGACGGAAAACTTGCCTGTATCGTCACAATCAGCGGCTTCTGTGTGAAAAGGGAGATCCAAGAATCCATTTTTGAACCGTTCGCACTGCCTTTGGCGAACGTCGGAACAGGCCTCGGTTTTTCTGTGGTCAAGAGACTCATAGAACTCAACAAGGGGAAAATAGTCGCCACTTCAAAACCTGAGGAAAATACAACTTTCCTTGAGCTGACTTTTCTCTCAGCAGTAAACAACAATTCGCCGGACAACGGCTGATTCACAAGGAATTAAACCATGTCAAAGTCAATCATATTTCTAGCTGACGGAATGGCGGACGAACCCCTTAAGGAACTTGGATACAGGACGCCGCTTGAAGCCGTAGACACACCATTCATGGACAGCATAGCTGCAAAAGGAGCCAGCGGCACATTCTTAACCCTTCCTGCCGGTTTTCCGACCTCATCAGATGTGGCCAACATGTCCGTACTCGGCTACGATCTTCCAACCTGCTATACCGGCCGCGGTCCGCTTGAAGCCGCAAGCATGGGGATAGACCTGGGCAAGGAAGACATCGCGTTCAGATGCAATCTCATTGAAGTTTCCGACGGAATTCTCCAGGATTATTCAGCTGGACACATTGAGCCTTCACGGTCACAGAAAATAATGAATGACCTGGAGCGGCATTTCGGCTCCGATAAAATCTCATTCTATCCGGGGGTCAGCTACAGGAACCTTATCGTGCTCCATGGAAATGAATTTTCAGAAAAAGTCCTATTCCACAAACCGGATTCCTCCCAGGGAGAGGAGCTGAAAGGTCTCGCCCTGAAACCGGGCGATGATTCAAAGGCGGCGGCACACACCGCCGGCTTCCTCAATGAACTCGTCCAGAAAACCGCCGGCTTCCTTGCGGCTCACGAGATGAATAGAAACATCGAACACCCTGCAAACATTATTTGGCCATGGAGCCCCGGACGCAAGCCGAAACTCCAACCGTTCTCGGAAAAATATTCTGGAGTGAAAGGCGCGGTCATAAGCGCAGTTGATGTAATATTCGGACTTGCCCTCTGCTCAAAGATGGATGTGATCCGCGTTCCTGGCGCAACAGGCTTTACCGACACGAACTACAAAGGCAAAGCTGAAGCCGCTGTCAAAGCGCTGAAAGACCACGACTTCATATATCTCCATGTCGAAGCAATAGATGAGTGTTCACATATCGGTGATCTTAAGCTTAAAATGCAGGCGATAAAGGATTTCGACTCCAAAATAGTCGGGCCAGTGATGTCGGCTCTTGAAGGGGAAGACATCACCTTTGCCGTCCTTCCAGATCATCCGGTTCCGATAAAACTCCGCAAACACACCCGGACCCCGGTGCCTTTCGCAATCTGCGGGAAGCACATAACTCCAGATTCCCTGAAAGCATATTCAGAAACACTGGCGCCCAAAGGGAGTCTGGGACACTTCAAAGGCGACGGCCTAATGAAACTGGTGCTGAATATAAAATAAATTTCCGTAGCGCGGCGTCTATTGACCCGCGAAAGTAGCGCAGGTCTATCTGACCTGCGTCTTAGGACAGTTCGGAAAAGCCTCGGGGCACATAGACCCGAGCTACTTTGGCGAACTGCGAGAGTAGCGCGGCGTCTATTGACCCGCGAAAGTAGCGCAGGTCTATCTGACCTGCGTCTTAGGACAGTTCGGAAAAGCCTCGGGGCACATAGACCCGAGCTACTTTGGCGAACTGCGAGAGTAGCGCGGCGTCTATTGACCCGCGAAAGTAGCGCAGGTCTATCTGACCTGCGTCTTAGGACAGTTCGGAAAAGCCTCGGGGCACATAGACCCGAGCTACTTTGGCGAACTGCGAGAGTAGCGCGGCGTCTATTGACCCGCAAAAGTAGCGCAGGTCTATCTGACCTGCGTCTTAGGACAGCTCCGGAAAAGCCTCGGGTCACATAGACCCGAGCTACTTTAGAGCCGGACTACCTTTGGGGAAAATATAATGGAAAAACCTCAAACAGTTTCGTTCAGAAGAAGGAACCTACCTCACTGGAGAGTCGCAGCACGTCCCTATTTTATTACAATTAGGATTAAAAGCTCAATTCCTCCAAACAGGTTGATTGAAATAAAAGAGCTGTCTGAAAAAATAAAATCAGACGATGACAATGAAGAAATTCTTGACATCCAGCGCAAACAATTCCTAAAAATGGAGCAAATTCTCGATAGCCAGCAAGACAATCGTTTCCTTGAGAACCCTGGAATTGCAGAAATGATGATTGACGCTTTTGCGATGGTTGAGGGAAAGACACTGTGGCGAATCGCCACGGCAGTAGTGATGCCCAATCATATCCATCTCCTGATGATTGGAGAAAAGGCTAATTGCACTCTTGATGATTGCCTTAAATTGCTAAAGGGATATACTGGAAGAAAAGCAAATCTGATTTTAGGTAGGAGAGGAGCCTTCTGGTGTTCCGAATATTTCGATCATTGGTGCAGGACACCCGAAAAAGTGGAGAATGTCAGGAGATACATAATAAACAATCCTGTCAAGGCCGGACTTGTCAATAAAGCCGAAGATTATAGGTGGATCTATAAAGGTAGCGCGGCGTCTATTGACCCGCGAAAGTAGCGCAGGTCTATCTGACCTGCGTC
>CAZION010000105.1:0-23560 GCA_964540865.1 uncultured Victivallis sp. | reverse complement strand
ATGAAAAATGAGGCCAAATTATGACCTTCGTGCAACAAACCGCAGAAGAGGCCAAAATCGGTCATGGGAAATACGGCACATATTGACCGGATGCGACCGGGGCGACTCATTGTATACGCGAGACCGCTGCCTCCCCCCATGCTGGTGCCAAGGATGCTTACCCGAGCCGGATCCACTCCATGATCCTTGATCATTCCTTCAATGACCGCATCAAGCGTCTTGCATGCCTTGTCATTCATCCAGTGCCCCCCATTCAGGTTAGGGACAACCAGCCAGTAACCCCGTTCCCAGAGCAGGCGGCGCACCATCGAGTAGGGTTCCCGCATCATGTTGTAGTTCCGGCACGAACCCCGGTTGCCAAAAAGGTGTAGCACCATTCCAGCACTTTTACTGTTTTCGGATAGACGAGGAGGATAGACTGCACACTCAACAGCCGCCGGATCTCCCTTTTGAGGAAGGATCATGTAATCAGGTTTGTCGGAAAAAACCATCTTATCCCCTTCCGTTTTTGCTGACAGCACCCCCTGCTCCGCAGCAAGCGCCGAAAACAAGGTAGCCGTAGCACATAAAGTTCCAGCAAAAAACCTTGTCCATCTCCCAATCTTCATTTCCATACTCCTTATTTTATTTTGAAAAAACATCAGACATAAGAATGAAAGAATCTCCGGAAATCACGTCCTTTCCTGGCTCAGGTCAGCCGCAACTGCCTCTAGGCTGAAAAACCGGAGGCAGCTTGATATTGCTGAATCCTGAGTACTGGATTCAGACTCCTTTTGCAATTCTCTCTTCTACTTAAAGAGACGCAATATGAATGGAGCCGATGCGGTCGGCGCCGCCGACTGCGGCAAATTTTTCATCCTTGCTGACCACGATGCTTGAAAGGATATTGCTTGCGGATGGACCATCAAAATAGCCATGGATATTGTATATTACAAAACCTAGCTGCCTCAATCCGACCTTATCGTCATAGTAGAACACGGTGCCAAGATCCTCTTCGTCGCCTGCGGTGCCCCATATGCGTGTCTTTGCGGAATTCGCAAAAAGACAGCGTACCGGACCGTAAGGTGCCGCGTTGCCAAGCGCATAAACATCTGAGCCTTTCACAATGGCAAGCAGTCCGTCCTTGGTCCCCACAATCTTTCTGCCACCGTTCCAATCAACTACAGCTGAGGCTTTCGCTAGATACTGGCGACCGGCGACATGTGGAAGGACAATATTCTCTTCGAAGGTAAACTGCCTGGGGTAGATGTTTGCCAGGAGCCACTTCCTGTATTTTTCGTCAGCTTCGTCAAAGGGCGTGAACGTATCAACTTTCCCATCCTTGATCTTGAAGCAGTATTTAGTATTCTCACCGCAGAGGCCGTGGAGGATATTCTCGTCATCCCAAGCAAGACCGATCACCTTTGAATCCTCAATATTCGTGTGGGGCACGTTTCTCCAGATGCGCACAGGAGTCACGCTTTCAACGGGAAAGGCGAAAAACGGATTGAAGGCAGTTGTGTCCTCGGTGGCCTTTCCTCTTCTTATAAGGAGGTCTTTCTCCGCAGGTGTCATGTCCCTTGGCCGGAAAAGCTGATCCGTGGATACCGGACCGGCTTCATACATGTGCGGGCGGAACTTCTCAAGCTCAACGCAAAGGACACTTAAGCCTCCGAGATGACCACCGACCATGTAAAGTATATCCTTCTTCTTGTCAATGCAGAGACCGGTGGTGGCATGGTGCATGTATCCGGGGGTGCCGACCGCGCCGAGCAATTCCGGTTTTTTCCCGTTCAGATAATCCCAGCGCATCAGGTAGTTGGGATTCGCATAGAAGCGGAAATCGTTTTTAGGCTTCTGAAGTGGCCACATGCTCATGGCATACCAGAGCACGCCATGCTTGTCAATGGCGAATTCATTGATCCCCATAGTCGTCGGCATATAATCCACAAACTCATCAAACGTGGCCTTCCGCCCAATGGATGAGACCTTCAAAGTGTTCGTGTCAAAGGAGAAAATATCATTCGCGCAGAGAGGGGTGAATATCATTGTATGGTCGTCCACATTATGGGCCTGGGACATATAACGGTACCATGTATTGTTTGCGTAGTTGTCAGGATATTCCGGGACACGCCAGTTGAGATCTTCAAGCTTCTCGGTGTCCACATTGATTCTCCACAGATACCCTGATTTTGTGCAACCGTAGATGTTTTTGTCGGGACCGACATGGAGGCGGTAACAGAAAATCTCAGCCGCCTTCCCCAAATCTTTGACACTGTGGTCGTCAAGGGAGAAGCGGTACACGTGCCCCCTCATGAAGCCGATCATATAAATTGCGTTGTGCTTCGCGTCGTATGTAGCTCCATATATTGACTCGCGGGGGACTGGAACGCCCCAGTTCTCAGCCTTACCCGTTTTCGGATCGTAGCAGACCATCGTCGAACCCGGCCAGCCTTCCCAGATATGGGTGTGGTGGGCCAACGCCATCCATTCGGGATGCGCCGGAGCGCGGTCGGTAGAGTGGGTTGTCGCGAAAACCCTGCCGTCGGGAAGGAACGTTATGGACTCGTGAAATTTTGTAACCGGAAGCTGGCGTGCCTTAGGCAGGACGACCTCTTCCGCCTTGACACATATCTTCGCAGTATCGGTCTGATAATCATATGAGATAAGCCGTGCATGGCGCGCCCGGCCTGACTCATCGCACGCGGCATAGTACAGGATGCCGTCTGGCGAAAGGTTCGTATCCCAGCAGCCAGGATAATCAAGCCCGCACAGACCAATACGCTGCCGTACCCCAGACTGGTTAATGACCCTGAAATACTCGTCTGAAAAAATCTTGAATTTAATTTTCTTTGAAGAATCTATCATAAAAAAATCTCCCATGTATTATTCCTGATCCCTTTAAGCTTTTACCGCTTTTAGGTTTTATTTATATTCAATGTAGCATATTTATTGAGCAAAAAAATGAGGCGGCATTGATATTTCATCAATGCCGCCTCATTATGGGAACCTCTAAAAATTCGCATGTGGCGCGTTGCGGAAGATTCTTGAAAGCTCAAAAAGAATTTCTGAACGGCCTGTCCTCCCGTAGCTTCCCAGCGAAGAGGGAAGGCGTATCGGTGGATACGCCGAGAGAGGAAGATTCTTTATTGAGCCAAAAAGATCCGCAACCCGACTCGTCCCGGCGTAGCATCCCAGCAAAGCCGGAAGGGAGACGGATTCTCCTGGATATTGCATCCAGCAATATCCACCTTTGCGGCATAGAGTATGCCACAAAGGCCGAGGACACTTCCGTGTCTCGGGGAGAACCCCGGTTTTCGAGGCATCCGCCTCGAAACATCGGCCTCTCGGTACATTTTGCTTTTGAGTAAAGCAGAATGTAGGCTCTTATGGATTCCGGCGTCCTACTATGCTCTTCGAGCTTCGAAGGACAGGTCGTCGTAAAACTGCTTACATACCGCTTCGGGTATGCTCGCAATTTTCCTCCTAGCTGCCTATCCATAATCTCCTGTCGCGCGCCATATGCCAATTTTTAGAGGTTCCCTTAAGACTTAAAATAATAATGATAAGCGTAAACCTGCAAGATAAAGCGTTTGGAGTACCGGCTTTAGCCGGAATATTAAAAGCTGTCATCCTTGACGGCGCTCCAAAAGAGTTGCGGCCTTCTTGCCCCGTCGGATGACTGGGCGACCGCCTAATTTAAGAGGAAATACCGATGACTGCCCCCCGCATAAATAAAAATAACCTAATTCGTGATAATCCTCTGGAAGAAATGGTTCGACACGGGCTATATTATCCCAACAGTCATGCGTAAAACATCAATCAAGGAGGGTCACCTATGAAACTCAGGCAGGTTGTCAGCGAGTTGGCTCTGACAGAATATTCTGTTGATGAGAAAAAACTTGAGACGGAAGTGAAGACCGCCTACTGCGGCGATCTATTAAGCGATGTGATGTCCCATGTTCCGGAGAACTCGGTCTGGTTCACAGTCCTTGCCCACCTGAATATTGTCGCAGTCGCACAGTTAAGGGATGTTGCATGCGTGATTATTGTAAACGGCTCGGAACCCGACAAGCAGACAATTGACAAGGCCAGGGAACAAGGTGTTGCAATGTTCGGCAGCAGAGAGAATTCCGCACAGCTATGCATGAAGCTCTCCGGCAAGCTTTGAAATCCAATTTCCAAACAATATTCAAAACAGAAAAAAACCAACTAAAAGAGCACACCACTAATCCGCACTTATTTTACACTAATGAATATTTGCTGTGAACCTGCTTTTGTTGCAAAAGCAGGTTCACAGCAAGGTTTGTATTTTATTCTTGTCAGTGCCCGGTTAGTGCCGATTAGTGGTTGAAAAATCTTAATTGATTTAGTGTTTGCTTTTTCTGTAATTGAGGTTGCCATGACACGGTTTGACCTTCATATACACACCGCGCTTTCGGCATGCGCGGAAAACATCATGAGTCCGGGGCAGATTCTGTCGAAGGCAAAAGAAGCCGGTCTCGACATGATAGCAATCACAGACCATAACGCTTCGGCGAATATTCGCGCATCCATTCAGTTCGGGAAGGAGCTCGGGATAAAGGTGGTTCCCGGAATTGAAGTGACCACCCTTGAAGAAGTGCATATCCTGGGATTGTTTGAAAGCCCAGAGGAACTGGAGGACTTTCAGGAACTTGTTGATTCAGCCATCCCGCAAGGGAAAAACATCGTCGAAATATCAGGCCATCAGCTTATCTTCGATTCCAACGACGAAATAATAGACATGGATGAAAACATAAGGAATATCGGATTATCCCTTCCTAGCGACCGGATAGTTTCCGAAATCAAAAGAAGAAACGGCTATGTGATCCCCGCGCATATATACAAGAGGATATACAGCCTTATAAGCCAACTTGGGTTCATTGCTCCAGCTGCCGGCTTTGATGCACTTGAAATCGCCGCTCCCATGTGGAGCCGCGATGGCTTTAAAATAGGGCAGAGAATCGCGGGTTATCCGGTAATATCCGGCTCAGACTCGCATTTTCTCGAATCTGTCGGACGTTTTCACATGGTAATTCCTGAAACCACGGATAATCTAAAAGACCTGATGGATTTAATTAAGAAGAGATAAGGCTTGGAGCAGCTTACGCCGCAACCAAATCTTATAACCACAGAATACACGGAAAAAGATAAACCACGAAACACACAAACCACACGAAAAAGATAATTGTTAACTTTTTTCTGCGCAAAAACTTAACAATTGATTTTATATAAAACGTGCAAATAAAAACCAAAAACATGACTGATTGATAGTAATACAAAGGCACAGAGTTTCGGAATTTCACACCTATAACCTATAACCTATAACCTATAACTTGGAACTATGAAGGATTTATCATTACATATACTCGACATAGTCGAAAACTCCGTAAAGGCTGGAGCAAAAACAGTAACCCTTGAGTTCAGCTGGCATGACACTGTTTTTTCATTCAGTGTTGCCGACGACGGGCCAGGCTTTCCGAAAGAAATCAAGGAAGCTCCCGCTGACCCGTTCAGGACGACTCGGATAGAAAGGAAAGTCGGACTCGGGCTTGCCCTACTGAAAAATTCCGCCGAGCAATGCGGCGGAAAATTAAAAATCGGCAGGAATGAAAAAGGCGGCGTGAAGATAGAAGCCGATTTCGACCTCAGCCACATTGATTCCAAACCTCTTGGAGACATCGCGGATCTAATAATCACATGCATGACCGCCTGGCCGCAGATGGACTGGATTGTGAATGTAGGGGACAAGCGGGACGAAATCCTGAATACGGTTCAGATAAAGGAGGAGCTGGATGAGATCAACATGAATTCACCGGAGGCAAGGAATTTCATGCTCCGGCAATTTTCCTCGGCTTTTCAACCAATGCGAGAGTGGATGAGTAAAATAAAAGTCAATTATTAAAGGAGATTTTGAAGTGAAAGTCAAGAGCATTAATATTTTATCCAGGTTGGCGGCAATTTCCGCCATTTCAGCAGTGGCACTTAGTTTTTCAAGCGGCTGCAAAAGTACCACCAAAGGAAATCCAACCGTCCCACCACCGTCCCACCAACCGGCTACCGCACAACCGCTTTTAAGTCAACCTGCAATAACTCAGCCAGCAACACTTGTAGAACAGCCGGCAAATACCGCCCCTATTACAAGTCCTGCAATTCCCGAAGCAAAGGGCAAGGCTGGGACATACAGTGTGCAGAAGGGCGACACTTTTTCTAAAATCGCAAAAAAATATGGTGTTGGAATGCAGGAGCTGGCCACCTACAACAACATGTCCCTCAAGGAACCACTGAAAATAGGCACTACACTTAAGATTCCTCAGAAATAAGACCTTTGCAAAAAAAAATTATACCATTAGATTAGCGTTCAGGTCTAATGTTAGAACATAATTAAAGAATCCTGTTTCGGGATTTTTTTAATTCTTTTTGATTCTTAAAACAGGAGGATTTATGAAGAGTCTCGACGAACTCCGCAAGATAAAAGACGAAGTCAAAAAGAGCATGGAAATGCGCTCAGGTGGACAGCGCGTAAAAGTTATAATCGGCATGGGGACATGCGGGATAGCCGCCGGCGCCAGGGATACAATGAAGGCGTTCATGGAAGCGCTCGACGCAGCCAAGCTTTCAGATGTGGCCGTCACCGCCACCGGTTGCGCAGGATTCTGCGAACGCGAACCGCTCGTCGATGTTGAAATCCATGGGCAGAAATCCGTACGCTATGGAAAAGTCGACAGGGACGCCGCCAAGAAAATAGTCCTACAGCATATCATCGGCGGAAATGTTGTCACAGAACTTGTCTTTGCCTGAAAGGAAACCGACGATGACTACAAACTGCGAATGCGGCGGGAAATGCCCGAATCCGCTATATGAAGAACTTGACAAATTCATCGACTCACATAAGAGGAAAAAGGGGCAGGAGATACTGATACCGGTTCTCCACAAGGCCCAGGAACTCTTCGGTTACCTTCCGATTGAAGTCCAGGAGCATGTCGCAAAGGCGATCGGGCTTACCTCTGGTGAAGTTCTCGGCGTTGTAACATTCTATCATTACTTCACAATGCAACCCCGTGGCCGGCACACCATAAATGTCTGCATGGGCACCGCATGTTATGTGAGAGGCTCCAAGAAAGTCATGGAATCACTTGTGGGAGAGCTTAAGATAAAGGTCGGAGAAACCACTCCAGACAGGCGTTTTTCAATTACCATCCAGCGCTGTTTCGGCGCCTGCGGACTTGCGCCCGTCATCATGATAAACAATGATGTTCACGGTCGCGTCACACCTAAGAAAATTTCCGGAATTCTAGCAAAATACGAATAGAGGTAACAACTATGGCAGCCAGGGCTCAAGTTTTATTATGCGCAGGCGGCGCCTGCATATCTTCCGGCACTGAAAGCGTTAAAAGCGCCTTCGAGAAGGAACTTATAAAGCACGGACTCACCGATGAGATAGACCTGATTACGACAGGATGCATGGGAATGTGCGAAGTCGGTCCGATAATAATCATTTATCCCGAAGGTATTTTCTACCAGAAGATAAAGCCTTCCGACGCAAAGGATATCGTCGAGGAACATCTGCTCAAGGGTCGTGTCGTCGAGAGGCTATTCTACAAGAAGCCGGCCACACAGGAACTCATTCAGGCAATCAACGGAATCGACTTTTTCAAACTGCAGAAGAAAATAGCCCTGCGCAACTGCGGAGTCATCGATCCTGTAAACATCAGGGAATATATTGCCAACAGCGGTTATGAAGCGCTCGGCAAGGTCCTTACGGGAATGACGCAGGAACAGGTTGTCGCCGAAGTCAAGACTTCCGGACTTCGCGGCCGCGGCGGAGCCGGGTTCCCGACCGGACTGAAATGGGAGGCGTGCGCAAAGGAGAACTCCAAGCAGAAATATGTAGTCTGCAACGCCGACGAAGGTGATCCGGGCGCATTCATGGACAGAAGCCTCCTTGAAGGAGATCCGCACAGCATAATCGAGGGAATGGCAATCTGCGGTTTTGCCGTAGGCGCCAACCAGGGCTACGTATATGTCCGCGCCGAATATCCACTTGCTATTGAGAGACTTAACATTGCAATCAACGATGCACGGAAACTAGGGCTTCTCGGTAAAAGGATTTTCAGTTCAAAATTCAACTTTGACATTGAGATAAGAATGGGTGCCGGTGCATTTGTATGCGGCGAGGAAACAGCGCTCATGCAGTCCATTGAAGGCAAGCGCGGCGAACCGCGGCCCAAGCCCCCCTTCCCCGCACAGAAGGGACTTTTTGAAAAACCGACCGTGCTCAACAATGTCGAAACATTCGCTAACATACCTTATATAATAGCGAACGGCGGCGCAGAATACGCGAAGCTCGGAACGGAAAAGAGCAAGGGCACAAAAGTCTTCGCCCTGGCCGGAGATGTGAACAACACCGGCCTTGTCGAAGTCCCCATGGGAATGCCGATGGGAACCATCATATACGATCTCGGCGGCGGAATTCCAAAAGACAAGAAATTCAAGGCCGTACAGATCGGCGGACCTTCCGGCGGCTGCATTCCGCAGGAACTCCTCAATACTCCAGTCACCTACGAGTCGCTTCCGGCTCTCGGCGCAATCATGGGCTCCGGCGGCCTGATCGTAATGAATGAAGATACCTGCGCTGTCGACCTTGCAAGATATTTCATGGAGTTCATCGCAGAGGAGTCATGCGGCAAATGCACTCCGTGCCGTGTCGGAACAAGGATAATGCTCGACCTTCTAAACAAAATCTGCGAAGGCCGCGCCACAATGAACGATCTGGAACGTCTTGAACAACTCGCAAACACAGTCGGAAAGACGTCCCTATGCGGACTCGGTCAAAGCGCCCCCAATCCCGTGCTTTCAACCCTGCGCTATTTCCGCAAGGAATATCTCGAACACATAAATGAAAAACATTGCGAGGCTGGGGTCTGCGGTTCGATGATGTGGGCGCCATGCGTAAACGCATGTCCCGCAAATGTGAACGTCCCCGCATATCTCGGATATACGAAATACGGCCGTTTCGACGATGCGCTCCGCATACACCTCCGCAACAATCCCTTCCCTTCGGTTTGCGGAAGGGTATGTCCGCAGTGGTGCACAAAGAAATGCCGCCGCGACGACCTAGAGGGCTCCATCGCAGTGCGTGCCGTCAAACGCTACATCGGCGACCTTTTCGAAGATTACACCGACCTTTATCCCGCAAAAGAAAAACCCAATGGAAGGAAAGTCGCCATTCTTGGTTCCGGCCCCGCAGGCCTGAGCTGCGGATATTATCTCGTGCTGCTCGGCTATGACGTGACTGTATTTGAAAAACAGCCGGAAGCTGGCGGCCTCATGCGTTACGCGATTCCCGACTACCGCCTGCCAAGAAAGACACTCGCCAAGGAAATAAGAAACCTTGAAAAACTCGGACTGAAAATCATAACCAATGTCACAGTTGGAAAAGACAAGTCCGTTAGCGACCTTCGCAAAGATGGCTTTGAATCTATATTCATCTCCATTGGGGCGGGCAAGGAAATCATGCCGCGAATCAACGGTGTCGACCTGCCTGGGGTCCTCCCCGGAACCACATTCCTTGAACGCGCAGCCAAGGGCGAAACAATAAATGTGGGAAATGACGTCATGGTCATCGGTGGCGGCGACGCGGCAATAGACTGTTCCAGAATCGCTCAAAGATTCGGTGCCAAAAACGTTTCAATAGTCTACCGCCGCACACGCAAGGAAATGCCGACAAATCCGATCGAGATCCGCGAAGCCGAAGTCGAAGGCGTCACGGTGGCGTTCCTGGAGAACATCGTAGGCATAAGGAAATCCGCAAACAACAGGCTCATTGCCACAATCCGGAAATACCGCCTCGGCGAATTCGACAAGACCGGACGTCGCGCCCCGGAAGAGATTCACGGTTCCGACGAAGACCGCGAAGTCGATACAATACTCCTCGCTATCGGACACAAGCCGGATCCAGGCTCAATCCTAATCGGCGACGACATTACTGCAATCCAGGACGGCGCATTGAAAGCCGATGAGAAAACAGGTACAACTCCTGTCAAGGATGTTTTTGTGGGAGGTGACTTTGTTCTTGGCCCGTCAACAGTAATTGAAGCCATCGCAGCCGGTCAGCATGCCGCAAAATCAATTGACAGGAAGCTCATGCCCGGAAGAAAAGAATATTTCTGGGAGAAGTTTGCGCTGCCTGCAATTGATTTTGATCCGGAGAAGGAAATCGCAGAAGCTCTGCCTGTCGAATTCCCGATGCTCAATCCTGGAGAACGTCTCATCAGTGTAGAGGTAGAAAAGACCATCACCAAGGAAGCCGCCTGCCGGGAGGCCGGACGCTGCCTGAGATGCGATTACAAGGTGTGAAGTTGCACAGACGTTCGTGTATCTGTGATCTTTTCCGATAAAACCGGAAAAGATACTTCCTTTTGAATAATAGCCTGTCCTACATCAGTTCTTAATTTTCTTTTCCACAACAGCCTTGTCGCCCATTGCTGTTTCGAAGTCACCGTCGGTAAACCATTTTTTTGCTTCGGGCTTGTCTTTAAGATAGGCATCCCAGAATTCGAGGCTTGACTGCTTGATGAGATCCTGAAAAATCTTATCACTTTCTTCTTTTCCGGTTTTCCTAGGTCTTCCGGAAAATATCATGTGATCCCCGCCATTGAAAGTTAGGAGATACTGGTCGCCTTTGCCAATTGAATCGAAGGGGATCCTTCGGTCAACTGCCTTTGTATCGGCAATCGGACTATCATCTTCGGTGCCTGTCATGTGGAGGCAGGGGACGGAATAATCCCCATATGAATTGTTTTTCCTTTCCCTTTCGGAACCGGGAGAACTCATGGCGATGCACGCCTTGATTCTCGGGTCGGAGAGATTCAGTTTCCCGCCTAGGGGTCCGACAAGCACCCTGCCCGAACTTGCGAGGGCGGTGTAGGCTCCGAAGGAATGTCCCGCCACGCCCACCCTGTCCATATCACATTTATTTACGAGTTCCGCTTTTTCATCTTTATTGAGGTTGCCGATCTTGTCAATTGCAAACGTAACGTCTTTCGGACGATTCATTATGCTATCGAAATCTTTGGCGGCTATCCTCATTGATTCCATGGGATTGGGCTTGTCTTTCCAGACTTCGTCGTCACTTCCTTTGTGCTGGATATGGACGGAGATGTAGCCATTTTTAGACCAATGGGCTCCGAGATATTCATAACCATCGCAAGTGCCGCCGAGACCGTGAGAGAAGATGAGCACAGGATATTTTCCGGCAGTAGCAGGAAAATATATTTTTACCGGGACATCCCGGTTCCTGACGGAATCGTGCCAGACCGTCTTGAGGGTTTTGACTTCGCATGAATTCTGGGGATTTGTGTTTTCAGCAAAAAGACAATAGGAAAAAAACAGGCAAGCGATTAAATATACGGAAAACTTATCCAACATAATAAATCAGTTCAATAAGTTAATTTTCCAATTAGCTGTACCATTTATAAATTCCGTTTCGAAATTTATCGTCTGTCCCCGAAAAGCCTCAGGAGCATGAGGAAAAGATTTATGAAGTCAAGATACAATGCAAGCGCACCAAGAACGGCGCCTTTGCGACCCGCCTCCGAGTTTTCATCAACTGTAGCACCAAGCTCTTTTATTTTCTGGGTGTCATAGGCCGTGAGCCCTACAAATATAAGGACACCCACACAGCTGATAATCAAGCTGAACATGTTGTTGACCCAGAAGATGTTTACTATTGTAGCGATTATCAGTCCTATAAGGGCCATGAAACAGATGTTGCCGATTGAGGTCAGGTCGCGTTTTGTGAAATAACCGTATGCGCTCATGGCACCGAATGTACCGGCAGTTATGAAAAAGGTTGATGTGATGGAAGTGGCGGTGAATGCAAGGAATATTACGGAGAGAGTCAGACCGTTCATGACTGCATATGCGAAAAACACGGCGGTAGCGGTTGCCGCAGACATCTTTTCGATGAATCCGACGAGCGCCATGACCACGAGCAGCTCACCAATCATCAGGCCATAGAATATTATCTTATTCCCTATAATCAGTTTCACTAGATTCGGCTGGGACGCGACATACATTGCAACGAGCGCCGTAATCGCAAGCGCAAATGACATCCACGCATATACTTTTGCTATGAAAGTCTTTACTTCTACGGCAGATCTTGTTGATAGCGCATCATAGGCATCCGGGTTATACATAATAATCTCCTCCATAGTTGAATTAATTTAAGCGTGAAATATAATATAATCCTCAAATGTTTCAAGACCGCAGAGAAAATTGCAAAAGTAGACAGTCCGCCGCGGCGGACAGTAGTCAGGAGTCAGAATAATTGAAAGGCAAGTCTAATTTGAGTTTTAAATTTATTCTGAATTCTGTATTCCGACTTCTGAATTCCTAAAAAACCAATGGAGAATATCATGATAAATCCGACTATTTCCGATACAGTTGAAAAATACGGAAGCGAACTGAAAAGCCTGTCTTTGAAAATCCACAAATGCCCCGAGCTCGGAATGGAGGAGTTCAATGCGTGCAAATGGCAGACGGACCTCCTGAAGAAAATGGGATTCCAAGTCCAGTCACCCTACTGCGGCCTGAAAACTGCGTATTTCGCAAAATCCGGCAAAGGCGGTCCAGTCTTCTCTTTCCTTGCCGAATATGACGCCCTCCCTGAAATGGGACATGCCTGCGGACACAATCTTATCTGCTCTGCCGCAATCGGAGCGGGAAAAGCCCTTGCTGAAACCATCAAGAAGGAGAAAATACCGGGAACCGTAATAGTCATGGGAACTCCGGCGGAGGAAGGCAAAGGCGGCAAAGTTCTGCTTTTGAGTAAAAAAGGGTTCGAAAATATTGATGCGGTAATGATGGCTCATCCCCTCTACCGCACACAGCCATGGCACGGTTTCCTTTCCGTTGAAAGGTTCAATGTCTCATTTCACGGGAAGGCATCGCATGCCGCCAATACTCCTGAAAAAGGAAGGAACGCACTTGACGCGGTAATGCTCTTTTTCCAGGGTATAAACGCCTGGCGCCAGCATCTCCCCGAGAGCTGCAGGATTCACGGCATAGTCACATACGGCGGGGCGGCTCCAAACATAATTCCCGACTTATCATCATGCAGTTTCTACCTCCGCGCAGAAAACGAGGCAACCATGGCAGAGATGATAAAACGCTTCAAAGACATTGCGAAAGGCGCAGCCCTGATGACCGGCACCTCCTGTGAACTCAAGAGCGGCGAAGAAGGCTACAAAGGCGGTAAGATCAACAAAACCCTCAATGCCGAATACTTCCGCGTAACAGAGGCGCTTGGAATGAAGCCTGTCATGCCGGAAAAGGGAGGGAGGGCATCCAGCGATTTCGGGGATGTCTCTCAGATTATCCCGGGAACCCACGTCTATTTCGGAATCTCGCCGAAAGAAAAGCCGCCACTTCATTCTGCGAAATTCGCAGAGGCCGCAAAAAGTGATTACGCCCTCAATTCAATGCTCAAGACTTCAAAGGCTATGGCACAGATCGGCTACCGCTTCTTCGCGGATTCGGATTTCAGGAATGCAATCAGGGAGGAGTTCAAGAAGAATTAGTAAACGGTTACCAGTTACCAGTTACCAGTAGTCAGAATAAATCCGGAGTTGAGTTCAAGTTTAATACTGAATTCTGTCCGCCGCCGCGGATGTCTCCTGACTTCCCGCAAAACAGATTTTTTGCAATCAGCTCAGTCATCAGCTTTCCGCCAACTGGTCACTGGTCACTGGTCACTGGTCACGTCACTCACGACTAGCAACTAGCAACTGACGACTTCCCCAGTCACTTCCTGGCCTTGCTTAGGGCGACAAGTTCCTTTTTCTTTTGAATGTATTTGCATCTAAGCAGATTTTTCTCGTTCTCGTCCTGGCAGCCGTCGATATCCTTCTGCAGGGAAATGTTTTCATTCGTCAGATGATGCTTCTTTATGGCTATGACGCAGTCATTCAGAGCTTTCTCCCTCATTTCAGCGCTATAGTCGTTCTGCTGTGAAAGCAGCCTGCTAATTGAGGGACACGGCTCATTGCATAACTTATCAAGGAGCAGTTTGGAGGAGTTTTCCCATTCTCCATTGAGCGTCATGGAAATCACAGTTTCCAGCGCGTGTCCTATGGGAGTTCCACTTATCATCTCATTGGGAAGTTCCTCGGCGAGCCTCCTGGCGACATCGCCATGGGCAAGCGCCAGTTCAAGCAGGGTCTCCTCGGCCCTTGTCAGGATGGTATCCTCACCCTGCTGATCCGGCTTGACCGCGTCATTGGCCTGAGGAGGAACATATCCCTGATTAAAACTTTTCTTGTTGAGTTCATTATATACGATATTCTCTGGAATCTTCATGAGCTGTGCGAATTTACCGGCAAAAGAAGACCTGGCGATCTGGCTTTCAATTTTCGATATATATGAGAGTACTTCGGAGACAATCCTGTCCTTGCCCCAGGGCGAACCGACATCATACTCCTTCAACGCCTTGTTATAGACATAATCGAAGAACGATATGGCTTTTCCGACAGATTCGGCAAGGGCTTCGGGACCGTTAGCTTTCAGGAATTCGTCCGGATCCTTTCCGTTAGGGAAGGAAATGATCCTAACTTCGAATCCGAGGGGAAGCAGTATTTCCATGACCCTCAGGGAAGCTTTCACCCCTGCCTCATCGGCGTCAAAACACAGGAAAACCTTTTCCGTGTAGCGGCGCAGTATCCTGGCCTGTTCATCAGTAAAAGCCGTACCCTGCGGAGCCACCGTGTTGCAGAACCCGGCACTGTGCATCGCTATCACATCCAGCTGTCCCTCGCAGAGAATGACATACTGTTTCTCCCTTATAGCCTCCCTGGCCATGTGCAGGGCGTAAAGTATCCGGCTTTTCTTGAAAATCGGAGTTTCAGGACTGTTCACATATTTCGCACCGACTGTTTCCTTCTCGACTGTCCGCGCGCTGAACCCAACAACTCTTCCCTGTTCATCCCAGATAGGGAAGACAAGCCTGTTCCTGAAACGGTCATATGTTTTCCCGTTCTCCTCGTTCTTCACCACTACGCCCGCAAGAAGTATTTCCTCAGGGGAATACCCTTTTCCGGCGAGAAGTCTGAGGCCCTCATCCCATGAGTCTGGCGCGGCGCCAAGCTTGAACTTCCCGATTGATTCATCGGGAATCCCACGGTTCCTGACATATTCCGCCACCTTCGTGCCCGGCTTCTCTGAAAGCAGCCTTGAATACCATGAGGAGAGTTCCTCATGGATCTTGTAAAGTCTTTCGCGCTGGCGTCCAGACTCGCTGATTTTACCGTCATAGACACCGCCACCTGCACCTCTGGGCTTATCCGGGATGACAACCCCGCTCTTAGCGGCGAGGATGTGCGCTGCATTCGGAAAATCCACCCCCTCCTTCTCCATTACAAAACGGAAGACATCTCCGCCTTTACCGCATCCGAAACAGTGATAGATCTGCCGTTCCTGATTGATTGTGAACGATGGGGTTTTCTCAGAGTGGAAGGGGCAAAGCGCCTTGAATTTGTTCCCGGTTCTCTTAAGGGGCAGATAACCTTGGATGACATCGACGATGTCGCAGCGGGATCTTATCTCATCGACAACTTCATCCGGAATGAAACGTTCCATGGTATCACCTGTGGTCTGGCAACTTTGTTATTACGAATATGAATATCCAACACTCAATTTCCAATTTCCATCGGAAAATCTTAACTTGGACATTGGATATTCCGTGTTGGCTATTGGATATTCAGAATTGCCGCCTAAGGAACATGAACATCCAACATTCAACATTGAACATCGAACATCAAATTAAAACTGTATTCATTCGAAGTTGGAAGTTCGATGTTGAATGTTCGAAGTTCAAGTTATTAAAGTTGCGGCTCTTGCCGCCTAATTCGACAGGGGTTGTAAAAACTTCACCGCATTGGAATTTTAAAGTTTGTTTGTCGCCTTAAGGACTTCAATGCGTCTCTTGAGTTTGTCCCGGACGGGTTCAAGTTCCGGATTGCGCAGGGTCAGTTCCTGGTACTTGTTGTAAAACTTTATCGCATTAGGGTAGTCCTTCAGATGGACGTCATACAGGATGCCCAGGTTGAGTACGATAATATGGTTGCTCGGCGCTTTCTTGTGGGCCCCGTTGAAAAAGGCAAGGGCCTTGGGATAATCCTTCTGATTGACATAAAGAACTCCGATTTCATTGAGTGGATCCGGCTTGTCCTTGTACACCGGATGCTTCGCGAGCGTGGCGTAATAACCTCCAGCCTCCTTGAATCTGCCAAGGGCGGCGGAGCTCCTTGCGAGAAGGATGAGCACATTGGCGTTGTCGGGCTGTATCTTGTAGGCCTCCATAAGAGGGGCGATGCAGTCGCCTATCTTTTCATTGTCGAACAGCATCCTGCCGTTTGTGAAAAGAGCCAGGAAATTCTTAGGATCGAGGGAGACCGCCTTCCTTATCTCATCAATCGCACTGTTGATCTGGCCGCACTGTTCAAGGGAAAGCGCAAGCATTACGTGGGCACGCGCGTCATTCTGATTCTGTTTGACCGCCTTTGTGGCAAACCACCGGGTCTTCTGCCAATCCGCCTTTGGACCGCTGCTGGCGGCAATTGCGCTCTGGAGAAGCTGATCGTTTGTCATCTTGGTCCGGTCGCCGCACGCTGAAAGACAAAGTGCAATTACAACGGCCAGAACCGACGGCAATGCGGATTTTAAAACAAAGCCAGTAAAAATCCCTGCACGATAGGCGAACATATGTGTTCTTCTCATTTAATTTTCTTTTCCTCGAGTGCTTCAGCCCATGGAAGAGGATCCCAGGCCCCTGAACTCATGCGTTTCTCAAAAACATCCAATACCTTCCTCGCCTTTGACCAACTGTGCATCATCGGCGAATACCAGGCGTCATAATCCTTGACATATGCGTAAACCGTAGTCCCACCACCCTTTTCAGCATAAACTTCGAGCTGGCAGTATATCTTCGTATCCGGGAACAGCCATTCATAATATGTAATCTTGAGGTCTTTTCCGGGTTTCTCGACCTTCATGCTCTTTGTTGTGCTGAAATCAGTCCAATTGTTCAAATAGAATTTTTCCTTTGCGGCTTCCGCAACCTGATCGTAGGGATAATTCAGCTCCCTGCTGGAAGCGCACCCTGAAATGCATGCCGCTGCCACTATGCAAAAAAATATCAGATATGAAGTCTTCATTTTCCCGTTCTCATTAATTTGTCATCTAAAGTAATGCAGGTTTGCAATTTTTAAATTTTTATTATATAAATTCAAGGCATTATTTGACCTATGCTGTCCGAACCGGTAAGAACCATCACAAGCCTGTCCAAACCAAGGGCGCATCCCGCACACTCAGGGATCCCTTGTTCGAGGGCTTCAATAAACATCTTGTTTTCAGGATAAACGGTTTCGCCGACCTCACTTTTTCTCAGGAGGGTCTCTTCAAACCGCCTTATCTGTTCATTTTTATCAATAAGTTCGCTGTAGGCGTTGGCTATTTCAATTCCGCCAAGATAAAGTTCCCAGCGCTCGGCAAATCCTGGATTGTCCTTGCTGAGCTTTGACAGGGCTGCGAATTTCGCGGGATAGCCGCTGAGGAAGACTGGGATACCCTTCGGGAGCGCAGGCTCCACCATATCAAGAAGAATCTCCTCGAACTTACCGTCATCGACTATTTCCAGTAAATCTTTTTTTGCGAATTTCGCAAATGCCGACGCGAGCGGAATTATTTCATATCCTTCGAAATCTATGGCGGTCCCGTTGAACAGGCAGCCACTTCTCCCGAAAACCTCACGCGAGACAAAACGGAGCATTTCGCTGGTGAATGGAATGAGTTTATGGCAATCGGCACCGGACTCATACCATTCAAGCATGGTGAACTCCTCGCGATGGAGCCGGCCGATCTCTTTTTCCCTGAAACAGGGACCGATCTGGAAGATTTTCTCGTAACCGGCGGCAAGCATGCACTTCATCTCAAGTTCGGGTGAGGTTCTCAGGAACGCATCGCCAGACCGGATGGCGTTGATATGAAGCTCCGGCGCGGGTGCTGAAATCCTGACAGGCGTCGTGACTTCGGTGAAACCCGAACGCCGGAAAAACTCCCTGACCGCAAAAAGAATCTCCGCCCTCTGCTCAATCCGCGGCTTGAGGGATGAAAGTCTCAAAATATTCTCATGCTTTGCTGACACGTTCCGCATAGAGTCCGGTACGGGTATCGATTTTGATGACATCGCCCTTGTTCACAAAAAGAGGAACAGCAAGCTCGTAGCCATTGTCTATATTGGCAGGTTTCATTACATTTGTGGCAGTATCGCCTCTTGCGCCAGGCTCAGTGTCGGTAATGACTTTCTGTATGAAGACCGGAAGGGTAACTTCAATAGGGTTGCCGTTGAAGAAAAGTATTTTGCACTCTGCGTTTTCAACAAGAAAATACGCTTGTTGCCCTAGTTTGGTTTTCTCTATCCTCATCTCCTCATAGGTTTCCGAGTCGCTGAAAACGAAGAAATCGCCTTCAGAATAGGAATAAAACATCTCCTTCTCCTCGAGGTCGGGCTTTTCTATTTTATCAACTGCACGGAAAGTGCGGTCCAAAGTGCTGCCGTTAATCATGTTTTTAAGCCTGCAGCGGTACATCGCCTGGCCTTTGCCCGGCTTCATGAAATCAAAATCGGTGACAGTCCATGGGGCGCCGTCAAGTTCAATTTTAATGCCTTTTCTCAGATCTGATACATCCATAAGGAATTTCTCCTGGTTTAATATGATTGCCAAGGCAATGGTTTATTTTTGCAAAGGTGCATAAAGTAAAGCATTTAAGGATTATTTCAAATGCGGAGGATAAGATTGGTTTTTATTTCAGCAGCTTCCTGTCACTTTTCTTATTTCGGCTCTCGTTCATCAGCCTTGCTATGGCCCTGTTCAGTTCCGCGACCGAGCTCTCTTCGGAGTCGACAAAACGTGTTTTCTCATTTTCACCGCCGAAGAGATCGAAAACCTTCTTCCAGACCGGACTTTTCCGGATCGATATCGCGTCAAGTTCATCGTGGACCCTCCGGAGCCGTTGAGGCGGAATTCTCCTCCTTCCCAGATTTATGGCCGAACTGTAATGCAGCCGCGCATCGCTGAATTGTTTCAGGGCGCAGTAGGTCTTGGCCAGATAGTATCTGTAGAGGATGTTGGAGGGGGAATGATTGACTGTTTTTATGAAAAAACTGAGTGCGTTCCTGTAACTGCCGGCACGGAAGAAGTTCTTACCTTCACGGAACGACATGAATACTTCCGTTTTCTCCAGGTCAAGGAAAAGAGATCCCAAAGTCGCACCAACAGGGGGATTGTTCCCCACAATTATCTCCTCGAGGACATCGTCGGCTTCGGTATCCATGATGGAATAACCTTCCTGAAACCAATCCTGGGGCCGGCATGGCAGGGAGATTCCGCTGGAGATGTCATATCGCTTCCTCTTGTCGGGATCCGAAAGGACATCGAATGCGAATACAAGTAACTTGAACTCCTCTTCTTTCTCCCGAGATCCACCGAAGAGGTCCGGATGGCATTTCTTCACCTGCCGGTAATAGGCTTTTTTGATATCCCTGAAATTCGCTGAAGGGGCAACCCCAAGCGTCTCATAGTGACCTAGAGGAGGCATCGCTATTTCCCCCGACGCAGTAGCGTGTTAAAACCTAGAAATCCGAATTACGAAACTCGAAATGAATCCAGAAACATGACTTGCGGTGTTGACTATTAACAAATGAATATCCAACACGGAACGTCCAATATCCAAGGGAATTAGTTGAATGGAGCCATCTTTTCTTACCTTCATCGGATGGATATTCCGTGTTGGATACTGGATATTCAGTCTTTCTTTTCCCACTCGATCTTAGAAAGAAAATGTTTTCTTATCTTCTTGTCTATAGCCTGGCGTCCTGGAGCTCGAATATCCAGCGCTAATCCAGTTTCGAGAATACAAGAGATGCATTTGTGCCGCCGAACCCGAAACTGTTGCTTAGGGAATGGCGCACCTTAACGTTTGTCCGGCATTCACGGACCAAATCAGCCCAGGCGAATTCCGGTTCAGGATTTTCGAGGTTTATGGAAGGGCAGATGAAACTCTTCTCCATCATCATCGTGCAGAATATCGCCTCCACCGCCCCAGTTGCCCCAATCATGTGACCTGTCATGGATTTAGTGCTGTTGATGGCGACTTTTCCCGCGGAATCTCCCAGAAGGAGTTTTATTGAGCTCATTTCAAGGGGATCGCCGGTCGGGGTGCTTGTACCGTGTGTATTTATGTAATCGATGTCGCTTACGTCAAGTCCGGCATCTTCAATTGCCATCTTCATTACCGAACAGCTTGATTCCGGATCGGGAACAACCATGTCCGTGGCATTGCTGTTGGCGGAAATGCCGCTGAGCCTGACAATCGGTTTCACGCCTCGTGCAGCCGCATGTTTTGCCGTTTCCATTATCAGAATGCCGGCGCCGGAGGCCATTACAAAGCCGTCGCGCCCAATGTCGAAAGGACGGCTCGCGGCCGTAGGTCTGTCATTGTATTTCCTTGACATCGCACGCATGGCGTCAAATCCCAGAGCGTGCACCCAGCTTGTCTCTTCAGCCCCGCCTGTTATGACCATGTCGTAAACACCGGCCTCAAGGAGCCTTGCCGCTATCATTATCGCATGGGCCGAACTTGTGCACGCGGAACTAATATCGTAACTTTCACCGGTGAGCCCCAGGTTAAGCGAAAGATTGGAAACTGCGGAAGAGGCCATGACCCTGGGCACAGTGAAGGGACTGAGTTTTTTGACTTTCTTGGTTTCAGCGACAAGCTTTGCACCATCATAAATCTGCTGGTATGCGCTACTCGCGCATCCGAGAATTACGGCGATCCTCTTCCCGCGGATTTCATCAAGCGAAAGTTTCGCCTCGTTCAGGGCCTCCCAGGCGGCTGCAACCGCCATTTTGGTATTGGGAGTCATGAAGCGCATGTTCTTCTGATTGAGAAGCGGACACTGCGGCTCGGGATCGGCCAGGCCTGCAACTTGGCTTTCAAGCCCGATCTCCTTCCATTCAGGTACGAAAATCACTCCTGAACGTCCGTTTCTAAGGGATTCCTCGTTTATATCAAGACCGTTGCCCAATGGCGTAATAAGTCCCCTACCTGTTATTACAACATTTTTCATTGATTCTTTTTCTTATATAGGATGATTTCAAAAAAGTGAGTATAAAAATAACTTGTGAACGTAAAATTACTAATTAAAGATAATATTATAGCATTTTTTAATTCGTATTTCAGACTTTTCCGCTTATTTTTAACCGGTTCGCAGTGGCACAGTTTATTGCGCGTCTGGACTCAACGCCGCATGAACAAGCCCTCTGCAGACAGTTTTTCCAGAACCATGATGCAACATTTTTTCAAGCGCCCGGGGTAGAAATGCATTTACTTGAAGTGACCAACCTGTCGGTGGATTTCATTGTTGACGGAATAGCCCTGCCCGCAGTGACGGAAACCTCATTTCACGTCGCTAAGGGTGAAATCCTTGCGCTTGTCGGGGAAAGCGGCTGCGGTAAAAGCGTATCATGCATGGCCCTCGCCAGGCTTGTGCCGGAACCTCCGGGCGTTTATTCGTCAGGCTCCATAAAATTCCATCACGGCGAAAAGGAATACGACGTCCTAACGCTCAGAAAAAAAGACCTGCGCGAATTCCGCAGACATAGGATTTCCTACATTTTCCAGGAACCTTCCGCATCGCTTAACCCGGTATTCAGGGTCGGAGACCAGATCGCCGAATCCATTTATCTCAGAATAGGGAGAAAGGATGACGGCGACGTCCAGGATGAAATAACAGCGTTGCTCCGCCAGGTCGGAATTCCGGAACCAGAACGGAAGATGAAATGCTACCCCCACGAACTCAGCGGTGGAATGCAGCAGAGGATCATGATTGCCATGGCACTGGCCAGCAGGCCGGATCTGCTTGTCGCAGATGAGCCGACCACGGCTCTGGACGTTACCATACAGGCCCAGATCCTCGAACTCCTCCGTTCATTGCGCGAACAAAAGGGAATGTCTGTAATACTTGTCACGCACAACCTTGGGATAGTGGCCGACATGGCCGACAGGGTTGTCGTAATGTACGCAGGCCACGTGGTGGAGAGCGCAAAAACTTCTGAGATTATGGAAACACCGCTTCATCCCTATACCCTGGCACTGCTCTCAGCTGTCCCAAAACTCGGACACAGTTCCGGAAAACTCGCAACCATACCCGGGAACGTGCCATCACCCGCAAATTATCCCTCCGGCTGCAGATTCTACGGCCGTTGCCCGCTCGCAGAATCACTTTCCGGGGAAAAACAGTCCCTCTGCGCCTCAACTGTTCCTGAAATCACTGAAAAACACAAAGGACATTCCTGCAGATGCCATTACTCAAAGTAGAAAACCTGAGCACATCATATCCGGTCAAAGGTCCGATTTTCAGCCCCCCGCGGCATCTCCGCGCCGTCGACAATGTATCATTCGAGCTTCAGGCAGGGGAAACCCTGGGCCTTGTCGGAGAAAGCGGCTGCGGAAAAAGCACCCTTGGCAGGACAATCATAAGACTCGAAAAACATTCCGCCGGCAAGGTCTTCCTCGACAATCAGGACATCACATCCCTAAAAGGCAAGGAACTACGGAAAGCAAGACGTAAGTTCCAGATGATCTTCCAGGATCCATATGGCTCCCTGAACCCGCGGATGACCGTATATGGTGCTCTCGACGAGGTTCTTTCAATACACACGCCTCTAGACAGGGGCGGAAGGAGAAACAGGGTCGCAGAGCTTCTCGAAATGGTCGGACTCACCCCTGAGCACATGCTGCGGTATCCTCATCAGTTCAGCGGCGGACAGAGACAGAGGATAGGCATTGCGCGGGCGCTTGCCGTCGAGCCCGAGCTCATCGTTGCCGACGAACCTGTTTCCGCATTGGACGTTAGCGTTCAGGCCCAGATAATAAACCTCCTTATTGAAATACAGAAAAAAACAGGAGTCGCTTTCCTTTTCATTGCCCACGATCTTGCTGTTGTGGAACATATAAGCCGCAGAATCATGGTAATGTACCTGGGCAGGATTGTTGAAAGCGGAATAAGTTCGGACGTGACGGGCGGATCTTGCCATCCCTACACAAAAGCCCTGCTCTCCGCAGTACCGGTCATCGACCCGGCTGCAAAGAAATCCAGGATAATTCTTCCCGGCGATGTCCCCTCCCCCCTCAATCCTCCCACGGGCTGCCCGTTCCATCCAAGATGCCCAATAGCAAAAGACAAATGCAGCAGTGAGGTGCCGTCGCTGGATCCAGTTAAAGGCGACAAACTCCATCTTTCCGCCTGCTTCTTCCATGACGAAGCCGCAAAGATGGGGATGTAGGACTGGCGAATTACGAGTTACGAATTAACCTGCCATTCCGTGATTTTTATGGAATGCCAGCATCTTGATGGCTAGAGGATTTTAATTAGGCGGCCAGGGGCCGCAACTTTAAATAATCTGAACATCGAACTTCCAACTTCGAAGTAGCGCGG
>CAZION010000104.1:0-23698 GCA_964540865.1 uncultured Victivallis sp. | reverse complement strand
TGAAAAATGAGGCCAAATTATGACCTTCGTGCAACAAACCGCAGAAGAGGCCAATTTCACGATCAGGATCAATATTTCCGGCAACGTTACCGATAAATATGGAGGGACTATGGGAAAGCGTGATTTTGACGTTAGGGGTTTGCCTGAGATATGCGGGCTGGACCAGGACAGGATAAAACTGGCGAAGAAAAGACAGGCTGCGGTTTGGAAACGCGAAAAACCTGACAAATGGCCTGCCATTGCGGTCGGGAAGCTGAGTCCGGAACAGGAAAAGATACCTAATCCCAATCTCAAGGAAGCCTTCTACGATTCCGACCTTATGCTTTGTTCACAGATGAGAGGCGCCTGCGCTGCCGCAAACTCCAACAGCGACATAGTCCCTTCAATCCGTGCAAACATGGGAACCGGGACAATTGTTTCATGCCTCGGACTTGAACAGGAAATCTTCGAGGACAAAATGCCCTGGCTCGGGCAGCATTTGACAAAAGAGCAGGTCTCGAAACTTACGCCGGACGACATAAAAATACGCGGCACTTTCGAACTGGGGCTCAGGCACATGCGCAGGTTTAAGGAAATCATGGGTGACAGCATAGGCATTTACTGCATGGATACACAGGGCCCTTTTGATCTTGCACATCTTGTAATGGGAGATGAAATTTTCTATCAGTTGTACGACGATCCTCCGTTTGTACACCATCTCATGAACATCTGCCTGGAACTCGGAATAAAGGCACACACTTGGATGAAAGCGGTTTCCGTAGAGGCGAAGGATAAAGAATATCACGGTGGCTTATACGCTGAAAACATGGGAATCCGCATCTGCGAGGACACCACTGCAATAGTCGGGGAAGAAATAATACGCGAATTTGCAATGCCGTACACGCAGAAACTGGCAAAGCATTTCGGAGGTGCCTGGGTTCACTACTGCGGAAGAAATGACCATCTTACACAGGCCATATGCGAGATTCCGGAAGTGAGGGCTATTAATTTCGGTATCATGCCCGGAGGAAAACAGAGCCACGGCTGGAAAGAGGAAATGGACAGGATGGCGAAATATAAAAAGGTTTTTTTCGGCGCCTGGCCCAAAGAAGATAATGAAAGCGACAGGGATTTCCTCAGGAGGATGCACGAAGCAGCCGTCAATGGTCTGATAGTTCCGGAAATAGGATATGCCCTTTTCGACTGTATTAAAGCACAGGACAATAGGGGAAGTGATCCGATCGGAAGCTTGGATGAAGCCCTTGATTTCTGGTATTCCTTATGAAAAAATACAATGTAGTGGAAATAGCGAAGGCATGTGGCGTATCTCCTTCGACTGTCTGTCGCGCACTGAACGGCAGATCCGACATAAACAAGGCGACAAGTGAAAAAGTCATCAGCTACTGCCGTGTTCATGGTTTTTCCAAGAATATTAGCGCCAGCAGTCTAAGGATAAGGAAATCGGATTCCATTGCCTGCATTATGCCGGATCTAGCGAATGAAATGTTCATTGACAAAATTTCCTGTTTGAAAGAAGAGGTCCTCAAGTCCGGATACAAGTGGCAGATTTTCAACTACGGCGGTAATGATGAAGCCCAGTCTGTTTTCAATGAGATTGCTGGCTCCCGGCCGGCGGGTATAATATCAAGTTTCAATCCTGATTTTGAAGCAAAAACAATCCTGAAAAACAACAGGATCCCTGCTGTTTTCTACGACTGCGATGTGGATGGGTTCGATTCCGTGCGGTTGGACAGGGGAAAAGGTGTTCTTGAAGCTGTTTCATTCATGCTTGAAAAGGGGAGGAGGAAAATTATCCTGCTTGGCAGCAATCTTGAAAGTGAAAGAGGAAAGGCTTATTCCGAGGCATTGCTTTCCAAGGGCTTGAAAACAGATCCCAAACTTATCGTCGATGCCCCGTTTGGATCAGATCTTTTTTCATACGGGCATGAACAAGTTGCGAAATTCGCAGACAATATCAGTTTCGACGGAATAATGTGCGTGAACGACGCCTGTGCGATCGGAGCCATACGCGCATTGAACAAAAAAGGGATGCGAATACCGGAAAATGTTTCGGTCTGCGGTTTTGACAATATAAAAGTTGCGCAGTTCACCATTCCATCCCTCACCACCGTTTCCCAGCCAAAGGAGGAAATGGCAAAATCAGCTCTCGGCTTTCTTCTTGAAAGGATAAGGAATTATGGAGCCAGGCGCCAGACGGTTGATCTTCACACTTCACTCTGCATCCGCGAAAGCGTCTGATTAAATGGAACCTCTAAAATAAGGCACAACCTGAATTGCCGAGATCCCTTCTTCAACATGCTTTTCCGGACTTGTAAAAATCAGATTTTAAAATAATTTATCGACCTGTGTTTTTAAATCTGAAATTGACAATCCGCCGTTGCCGGGAAGTTTACCTGCCCATGTCAGTGCCAAAGCGACCATGGACATGGCGGTTATAGTCGGAAATTGGAAGCAATAGAATATGGCCGGAAAGGAAAATCCTGATCTCTTCAGTCATCTTTCTTCAAACGATGGGTCATTACCCCTTGACTTCGACAAAAATCCCGGGTCTGCAGGCCAGTCCAAAGAAGAACCAGGGAGAAAAACTGAGATTTACGAATCAAGTTCAATAAAGTCTCATCCAAAGGTGGAAATTGGAGAGTCGCAGAGGCGTCCAACTCATCACGTTCCCCCTCCATACAAAAATTCAGTCCAGGAAACAGTGCCTTTGGAACATAAGAATAACGTTGAGGGCAAAGGCAATCTATCGGTTCATGACAAATCCACGGAAAACACTGAAGTTGAACCCATAAGAAATCAGGATAAAGTTAAACCGGCGGATGTTACAGTTGAAGTAGTTCAGAAAACCGTTTCTGCCAGTATTGCCGCTCCCGCAGAGTCAGGAGTTCCTGTTATTTCGATGTCCGCTCCCGTCCTTCAAGCCGTTCCAGCATCTACTCCGATTGTTGAAACAGCAGTTTCTCAAGTTTCACCACAAGTTGAAAAATCTCCAGAAACCGAACCGACTCCAAAACGCGTCAGACATCCAAAAACACCACATGCCGGAAACTCCGAATTAACTGAAAAACAAGCTGAATCTGCAATCCAGGTAAAACCTGAAACGAAAACGCAGATACCGGATACGAAGCAAAAGGAAGCGAAAACCCCAGATATCCAGAAACATTCAGTTCCTGTGAGTGTCAAAAAGGAAATCACTTCCACGGCCTCAGTAGTTCTATCTGACCGAAAGGTTACGCCTGAACAGAAAGCATCAAAGGCAGAATCCCATAAACCTGTGAAGAAAACCAGTACGGCAGAAAAGTTTTCGACGGATCACGTGACAGCGGGACAGCTTCTTCAAGAGGGTCGGGTAAAGGCCGGACTCAGCATCGACCAGGTTTCAATAACCACCAAAATCAAAAAAACATTTATTGATTGCCTTGAAAGGGATGACTATGAGAACCTTCCTGCATCGGTATATGTGAACGCATATGCAAGATCTCTTTGTTCCCTTTATAATATTGATAAAAATGTGATTTTCAGCCTGCTCAACAAAGCAAAAGGCAAAAACCTTGCCTATACCGTTCCAGAAGAGGTAATACACCAGTTAGAAAAGGGCAAACAGGTGAATATTGTTCAGGAAAACAAAGTCAAGAGAATGCTTTTTGTAGGATTTGCTGCATGTTTTACAATTGCGGCATGCATTTCGATAACGTATTACTTTATCCATGCTGGCGTAAAGACTTCATCTTCGACGGCAATGGTGAAACCAGCCATAAACCCAGAATTGCCCGTCCAAACAGATAAAACTGTAGGCATATCTGCAAAGACACTAGAGGAAGAAATGGAAAAAAAACTGATGCCACCACATATTTTTACGATGACGTCCCTACCTCTTGCCGAGCGCTGACTTTCCTTAGGGTCCGCTAAAAAATAAATTGGCCATTTGACGGGGAATACAGGCGGTAAAGATTCACTGAACCATGTTCGTTCAGTGAATCTTTACGTCTAATAAAACGCGAAATAAACCGTTCTTCCGGCCGCTTATCACGTTGCTCAATCGTCAAATATCTTCAGATATTCTCCTCTTTCGCACCATGATAATCAATCCGGAATATCCGCCAGCAAATGCCCAAGTTATTTTTTAGCGGGCCCTTAACCAAAGTTAGGGAGCCTCTAAAATTTCGCATTCAACACATTCCGGAAGGTTTATTTTAACATTTATCATCTGGAATAATTAATTAATGAGTGTATTTTAATAATTTACAGATATCTATGGAAACCCCTTAATTTAGTCAATCTGAAGACATTGGATTCGCTATGAAAATAATGATAATAAACGGACCCAACATCCAGCTGCTTGGGATCAGGAAACCGGAAATTTATGGAAATGTGACTCTTTCCGACCTTCAGAACAGGCTGGAAAAGGTTGCAGGGGAACTGAACGTAAGGATAAGTTTTTTCCAGAGCAACCATGAGGGGGAGATTGTTGACGTCATAGGATCGGCGATTAAAAACGACATTGACGGAATAATTATAAACCCTGCCGCATATACTCATACAAGCATATCAATACATGATGCACTTGAGTCAGTGGATATTCCAACAATTGAAGTGCATATAAGCAATATTTACAAGAGAGAAGAGTTCAGAAGGAAGTCGGTTACAGCTCCAGCGTGTCTGGGACAGATAAGCGGGCTTGGAACTGAAGGCTATGAATGGGCCCTCCGGGCAATCACTGGTTATTTGAAAAAATCAAACTAACGGGAGTATAATCATGGAAATTGAGAAAATCAAAACGATTGTGGAACTCATGTCAGATCATGATCTTACTGAATTTAAAATTGAATCCGATGATATGCACCTCTGCATCCGCAGAGGAGGGGCTTCTTCCCAGCAAACAATGGTTACGACCGTTGCACCCGCCCCGCAACTGGCAGCGACTCCAGCCGCTGTACAGGCTGCAACCGTGCAGGCCGCAGCCGCTGAAGCGGCAGCCGTTGCAGCTGTAGCAGCCGCAAAGCGTGAAACGATCGACTCTCCGATAGTCGGCACATTTTACAGAGCCGGATCTCCAGATGCCGAAGCCTTTGTAAAGGTGGGGTCAAAAGTAAATCCGGACACAGTAGTCTGCATAATTGAAGCAATGAAAGTCATGAATGAAATCAAGGCTGAAAAGAGCGGAACAATCAGGGAAATCCTTGTTGAAAACGCACGTCCTGTCGAATTTGGACAGCCTTTATTCGTAATTGAATAACTTAAAATTGGAACCACAGTCAGGATCTTCCCTATGTTCAATAAAATTTTAATCGCCAACCGCGGAGAAATTGCACTTCGTATAATGCGAACGTGCAAGGAAATGGGCATAAAAACAGTTGCGGTTTACTCGAAAGCAGATGAAGACAGCCTACATGTGCATTTTGCAGATGAATCTGTCTGCATAGGTCCAGCGGCACCAAAGTCGAGCTATCTTTTAATAAAACACATTATAAGTGCAGCTGAAATATGCGATGTCGATGCTATACATCCGGGCTATGGATTTCTCGGTGAAAATGCTCATTTTGCAGAAATATGCAGAAGTTGCAACATAAAATTCATAGGCCCGAGCCCGGAACAGATCAAGGCCATGGGCGATAAAGTTGTCGCCCGAGACACCATGAAAAAAGCCGGTGTTCCAGTCACACCTGGAAGCGACGGGGAGATAACGGATCAGACCCAGGCAAAGAAAATTGCACAGAAGCTTGGATTTCCCGTAATCATCAAGGCCTCAGCCGGTGGCGGCGGACGCGGAATGAGGGTTGCACACAATGATGCTAGCCTTGTTCAAGGTTTCCATGCTGCAAAAACCGAAGCTGAAAGGGCTTTCGGAAATGGTGGAGTCTATATTGAAAAATATGTTGAAAATCCGCATCATATTGAATTTCAGATACTTGCAGATGAACATGGAGAGACAATACATTTGGGTGAACGTGAATGCAGTATCCAGAGGAGACATCAGAAGCTGATAGAGGAGTCTCCATCCCCGCTCATGACTTCCGACCTCCGGAAGAGAATGGGAAATGCCGCAATCAAGGCGGCAAAGGCGGTAAAATACTGGAATGCCGGCACCATTGAATTCCTTGTGGACTCACACAGGAACTTTTATTTCATGGAAATGAACACAAGGATCCAAGTTGAACACCCAGTAACTGAAGCGGTTACCGGCATAGATATAGTTAAGGAGCAGATTAAAATAGCTGCAGGCGAAAGACTGAAGATCCGTCAGAAAGACGTCCAGTTCCGCGGTCATGCCATCGAATGCCGTATAAATGCCGAAAATCCATATAACAATTTCTCCCCATCTCCAGGCAAGGTAAGTCTTTATTCCCCCTCCGGCGGAATCGGGGTCAGGGTCGACTCACACGTTTACACCGGCTATACCATTCCACCGTTCTATGACAGCATGATTGCCAAGCTCATCATTCATGCCGATGACCGTGAACAGGCTCTTGCAAGATGCAGACGGGCGCTAGACGAATTCATAATTCAAGGAGTTCACACAACAATACCTTTCACTCAGTTCATACTCGGTTCAAAGGATTTTGTTTCAGGGAATTATGATACTGGTTTTATTGAGAAGGTTATGAAAACAGGCTATTTCTCCGAATTATCCGGAAAACCGTCCGTCAAGGGAGGGACAAAGGGATGAGGGACGCCAAGAAAGCGCACAGTAGCAGAATACCTGGAGCCATCAAATCCGACGGAAGCGACATGGGTCTTGTAAAGATCCATGAGAATGTCATCGCCTCAATAGCACGAAAAGCTGCTTGCAGTGTGAATGGCGTAATAAGAATTGCAGGAAGTCCCATTGTTGACAATATTGCTGAAATAATCGGAAACCGCAGGATCGGAGACAGGTCAATTGCAATAGAGATAAACGGGGACACGGTTGCGATTGAAATCAAACTCAACATCTCATATGGAAGCCATCTTCCAACTGTAGCGGCAAACGTGCAGTCGGCAATAATGAAGGAAGTTGAAAAAATGACAGGAATGACTGTTACAACCGTAAACGTCATTGTCCAGGAGCTTGACACGGAAGAAAGGGAGGATGAAATTTAAACCATGAAAAAAATCCTCGATTTCATTCTCAGTTCCGACAGCCAGTCCCTTCTGGATTTCAAATATGGATACATCACAGCTACAGTCCTGATTATCTTCGGACTTTTAATACTGTTTCTGATTCTCCGTTTCACCTATCGCTACCCTAGACGCATGCGCGGGATAGGAATAAAAGGCCCAAGGGGTTCGATTTTCATAACTTCTGAGGCAATATCAGATCTTGTTAAATCCATTGGAGAGGATTTTGAAATTGTTGAAATATCAAAAGTCCATCTTCTCGAAGGCAGGACGTTCTCGTTCATTGAACTTCAGGTAATTCTAGAAAATGACAGGGAAAGCTCATTTTTAACTCTTGCAGAAGAAATTCAGAACAACATTCTGAAGACGCTGAACGACAGGTTTGGCATAGACACAGTAAAAGAAGTCAAACTGAATTTGAAAAAGATTGAATCAAGAAAACGCAGCTTCTGAAAATGAATTCCGGAGATAAGAGACTCCAAAAAATAATACTTGCTTCTGAATCGCCGCGCAGAAAAGAAATCCTTGCACGTCTCGGAATCAATTTTTCAGTCCGCAAACCGTACATAAATGAAATAAGCGAATATTGCTGTCCCTCGCTTGTTCCCGTAATAAACGCCTGCCTCAAAGCTGAAAGCATCGCACTGGAATTCCCATACCATACCATAATCGGAGCAGACACAGTCATTGAATTTGAAGGGCGTATTCTCGGCAAGCCGAAAACTGTTTCTGAAGCCGGCAAAATGCTGATATCAATGTCAGGGAAGAAACATCTGGCAGTCACATCGGTGTGCATACGGAAAATAGATGGCAATGTCAAATGCGTCTTCTCTGATTCCACTGTAGTCGAATTCAGAGATGTTTCAGCATCAACTGTAATGGAATACATAGGAAGGGTCAATACTTTGGATAAAGCCGGAGCCTATGCCATTCAGGAATACGGTGACATGCTTATCAGCAGCATTAAAGGATCACATGACAACGTTATTGGATTGCCGTCTGAAAAACTAGTCCTTGCGCTTAGCCGGCTTTTCCAGTGGGGAATGTACTAGTCCGTCGTCTTCTCGAGAGTGATTATGAATCTTGCTCCGGGCTTGAAGCTATCATCGTAAATAATGCCACCCTTGTGTTTTGCAAGTATCTGTTTGACAATCGGCAGTCCTAGCCCGATTCCCGAAGAGCGCTTTCCGGAAGTCACAAACGGATTGAATAGGGTTTTTCTTATGCTTTCATGAACACCCGGTCCATTATCCTCGAAATCGATTATCACCTTGGATCCGGATTCCTTGACCACTATGTTGATATTTATTTCAGCAGGTTCACCACCATCTGCCGATTCAATCGAGTTAGATGCGAGATTCGCAAAAACAATCTGAAGAAGTTCTGGCGAAGCTTTTATCTTCAATTCAGACGGGCCTGATATCTTTTTCCGGGCATTATTTGATAGTTTTATTATGCTGTCGCATCCGGAATTTATTATCTGAATCAGATCACAATCCTGAAAACCCATATTGTCGACGTTATTGTACACGGAAAGGTTTTGAAGCATCCTGAGCATCGTCTCTCCGGACTCAAGGAGCTTTCCTACCGTATCTGCCGTTTTCAAATCAGCCGAATCCTTTATCATTGCCGCATAACCGAGGATCTGGTTGATCATGTTCTTGGACTGGTGGGAAACCTTGTTCATTGCAACACCTAGGACCGAAAGCCTTTCCTTCTCAATGTAGTCCGCCATGAAGACATTGTTGCTCAGGACTTCAGTAGATGTCATTACAAGGAGGCTGAGGAGCTTGTACCATTCCGGATCATTTTTTGTTTTAACATCCTGTAGGACCGCAACTGCTAAAAAACCGTCTTTTCTCAGAGGAAGAATATATTTGCCGTCGAAGTGCTGGGTTGTCCTGCTTTCATGGAGATAGGAGGTGTTTTTTTTGACAAATTCTTCAGCTTCTTTCCTTTCACCTTCAGTTACAGCCTCGATATTCCATCCGCCCTCACACTCGTCATATGCTGCGATAAGACCCCTTTTGGATTCGGTAAAATCTGTAAGAGCCTTGAGAATCTGTGGATATACATTTCCCGATTCCACAACTGACGGGCTTTTTATCTTGCACATCCCTCTCAGTAGGACTTCAAGCCAGTTTCTCCTCTGTTTTTCTGAAAGCTCCAAGGACCATTTCGTCGTCAGAGCCAATGCAAGCTGATAGATTTCCTCGGCTTGGAATGGTTTTTTTATGTAAAGGAGTTTTTCCGGAGTTCCAACAGTGTCTGCAATCTGCTTCTGATCATGATCCGCATAGGCAGTCATAATTACTATTTCAATATTCTTGTCTGCATCTCTGATGGCTTTTGCCGTCTTCAGCCCGTCCCAGCCGGGCGGCATCCTCATATCAAGGAACATTACAGCGTAGGGATCGTCTTTCTCATTTGCCTTTTTAACCATTTCGAAGGCGATTTCACCCTGTCCAGCAGTATCGACGACATACGACTGCTCACTGCCCGTGCCGCTTTCGGGGACTTCAGCGGATTCCCCAAGAAGCTTTGATCTCATCTGCTGTACAAGCGACATTGTTTCATTCTTCTTGCCGGAGCGGAGGAGGAGTTTCGCAAGCTGCTCACGCAGGTCCTGTTGATCATCGACTACCAGTATTCGTCTGTTAACTTCCATGGTTTCCTAATCATCTTCTATGATAAACATTTGGATTTAAAACTATCCCGGATTTTTGAACTATCAAGCTTCTTTTGAGGATATGGCTAATCAAATTTCAGATTTTTTTAAAATATCTGGAAAAATATCTGCAAGGTTCTGACATTTCGGAATTTAAAAATATTTACAAAAAAAACACCATATATTGTGGTTTTTGATTTGCCAACCACTATAAAAAGTATTAAGATAAAATCATTAAATCGTTAATTTTTGCTGTTTGCGTGTCAACAGCAAGGCAAAACATATATTCCATTGTTTTGGTTGATTTGCATTTATTTCGGAAAAATGATGAAGGGGGTTTTTTATGTCTGTGAAATTGATTTATGACCGGATCCGTAAAAGAGACGGAAGAATAGTTGAATTTGACGCCGAGAGAATTACCCTTGCTGTGAATAAAGCCCTCAAGGCGGTTGGCACCAGCAATGAAAAACTTGCCAAAACAATCTGCTCCGATGTCGTGACAGCCCTCAATGGCATAAAAGTACAGGAAAATATTCCGGACATTGAACTGATACAGGACCTAGTTGAACAGGCGTTCATACGCAAAGGCCTTACAAAGGCCGCAAAGTCGTACATCCTCTACCGCGCCCAGCATGATAAGATCCGTGAAGGCAAGAAGCTGATGATGGACGTCCAGGATCTGGTTTCCTCATACATTGAACAGAATGACTGGAGGGTGAATGAAAATTCCAATGCCGGATATTCATATGCAAGCCTTCTCAACCATGTAAGCGGATCCGTTGTCGCGCATTACACCCTTTCAAACATCTACCCCAAGGAAATAGCCAACGCGCACAAGGATGCCGACTTCCATCTCCACGACCTATCCTGCGGAATAGTCGGATACTGCGCAGGATGGAGCCTCCGCCAGTTGCTCATGGAGGGATTCAAGGGATGTGAGGGACGCGCCAGCGCCGGGGCTGCAAAACATTTCGACACCGCCCTGGGGCAGATCGTTAACTTCCTGTGCACTCTCCAGACCGAGTGGGCCGGAGCACAGGCCTTCAGCTCGTTCGACACACTTCTCGCCCCGTTCGTCAGGGAGGATCAACTTTCTTACAACCAAATAAAACAAAACCTGCAGCAGTTCGTATTCGGATTGAACATCGCCAGCAGATGGGGGCAGACTCCTTTTACAAACCTTACATTCGACTGGGTCGTCCCGGAAGATCTAAGAAACACCCCCGTGATAATCGGCGGAAAAATACAGGACGGAAAAGTATACGGCGATTTCCAGGCTGAAATGAATCTCATCAACAAGGCATTCCTCGAAGTCATGAGCTCCGGAGACCGCGACGGAAGGATATTTACATTCCCGATCCCGACATATAATATCACTAGCGACTTCGACTGGGAAAGCGATAATGCAAAGCTTCTTTTCAAGGTCACAGGCAAATACGGGCTCCCCTACTTCCAGAATTTCATCAAAAGCGATCTTAAGCCCGGCGACGTAAGAAGCATGTGCTGCCGTCTACAGATGGACATACGCGAACTTCGCAATAAAACCGGCGGACTTTTCGGGGCAGGAGAACAGACTGGCTCAATAGGCGTAGTGACAATCAATATACCGAGGATAGGTTATCTGGCAAAAAATGAACCTGAATTTTTCTCGAGGCTTGGAAATCTGATGGACATGGCCAAGGAATCCCTTGAGATCAAGCGGAAAATAGTACAGCGCCACCTCGACGGGGATCTGCTTCCATATACAAAAACATATCTCGGCACACTTAAAAACCATTTCAGCACAATAGGTCTAGTGGGAATGAACGAGGCATGCCTAAACTTCAAGGGTTGCTGCATTGCCGACAAGGAGGGAATGGAATTCTCAATCAAGGTCCTGAACTTCATGAGGGACAGGATCGCCGATTATCAGGCTCAGACCGGGCACATCTACAACCTTGAGGCGACACCGGCCGAAGGCACAAGCTACCGCCTAGCAAAAATTGACAAGAAAAGATATCCGGAAATCATCTGCGCCGGTGACACGGATCCATATTACACGAACTCGTCGCAGCTCCCAGCCGGCTATACAGATGACATATTCGACGCCTTGGACATCCAGGAACCGCTGCAGTCTAGATACACTGGAGGAACCGTTTTCCATGGTTTCGTAGGTGAAAGAATAGAGGACGAGAAGCAGGTTGCGGCACTGGTGAAGAGAATAGCTGAAAACTACAGGATACCATACTTCACAATAACCCCGACTTTCAGTATATGTCCAGTACACGGTTATATAGCCGGAGAGCATCACGAGTGCCCGAAGCAAACCGAAGGTGAACCCCATAATTTGAAGATGATGACAGCCTGACGAATTATGATATAAGATTGAAAAGATATTAGAAATTTTGAAATATAAAAATTAATTAAATAAGTCCAGCTCCACTGCCACCCATGGAGCAGGACCAAGGAGGAGAATGTGAAAAAGAAGGAGTCGACTACAATGGCTAAATGCGGAATGAAAACAGAAATTTTCAGCAGGGTGTGCGGCTACCACCGTCCGATTAAGAACTGGAACAAGGGGAAACAGGAAGAATTTAAAGATAGGAAGGTTTACTCCACTGAAGTCAAAAAGAAGGAAAAAGTAGCCTGATATTTTAAAAGTTTGAGCTTTTCAAATGTTAAGGCAGCCGGACTTTTCCGGCTGCCGCACATTTGGCTAGCTATAAATGTCTTACCCGGCCGTTTTTTCATATTTACCGTTAAATTTTGGAAAAATCGCATATCTGTAATATGCTTCTATCTTGTTTATTAAGGATTTCTTTTATGGATATTCGGGGGCTTACAAAATTCTCCCTTATTGATTTTCCCGGAAAACTGGCCTGTATCCTCTATGCCGGCGGCTGTAATTTCAGGTGCCCGTACTGCCATAACCCACATCTTGTAATGGATCCCGAAGCACAGCCTCAACTGTCAGAACAGTTCATATTCAATTTTCTTGAAACTCGAAAAGGGAAACTTGAAGGCGTCGTATTAAGCGGCGGCGAACCATCGAGTCAACTTGGGCTTATAAGCTTCTCGGAAAAAATCAAGGCTCTCGGCTATCTTATAAAAATTGACACAAACGGCAGCAATCCCGATGCAATTGCGGATGCACACGTAAAAGGACTGGTAGACTCACTCGGAATCGACTACAAGACCACAGCATCTTCGTATGGAGATCTAACAGGATGTAAAATTGACAACATTGCCGGACTTGTCCATAAAACCATTTCCTACGCAATAAAGAACAACATCACGATTGACACAAGGACCACCGTCCATAAAAAACTGCACACACCGGAGGTTCTCACGCAGATGCGCGAAGAACTCAACAGTCTCTCAGTCTCCGCATGGACCCTGCAGCAATTCCATCCCGCCGACATAATAGATGATACTCTCACCAGCGATCCCACCTATTCCGATGCCGAACTGATTGAAATAGCCCGTAATCTAGGGAACCACACCCGTGTAAGGGGCCTTAAGGGATCCTTCATCTTCAATTCTTAAGATCTTCCCTGGATTTGCAATTTCATCAGCTCTTTTATTTTATTTTTTTGGAAAAAAACGATTTTATATTGACAAATTGAGGATTTGCACTAAAATACACGTCCCGATTGTCAGTTGATTTTTTATTGGTTATGGTTTGTATATTAATTAAAATGAATTTAAACTCTGGTGAAAAATGAAATCTTTTTCGGCGAAAACTGGTGAAATTGAAAGAAAACATATTCTTTTCGATGCTAATGACGTTGTACTCGGACGGCTTGCAGTTAAAATAGCTGACGCTCTCCGCGGAAAGGACAAACCCACCTACACTCCTCATATTGAGACCGGCTCGTTTGTAATAGTCATAAACGCGGCAAAGGTTAAGCTCACAGGAAAAAAAGAGGACAGGAAAATCTATGACCACTATTCCGGATACAGGAGCGGACTTAAAAAAGTCACAGCCGCCGAAGTCAGGAAACGCACTCCGGAAAAACTGATCCAGGATGCCGTGTGGGGTATGCTTCCAAGCGGAAGAATGGGTCGTTCCCTTTACCGCAACATGAAAGTCTACGCTGGAGCGGAACATCCGCACAAGGCGCAGAATCCGGAACTTGTAACGCTTTGATCAATTTTGTAAATCATAAAATAGAAAATACATTCAGGGAGATATTATGAGCAGCAGTCCGATATGCGCAACAGGGCGCAGAAAAGAAGCAATATCCTGTGTCAGACTTCAGTCAGGAACAGGAAAAATAAAAGTCAACGGTAAGCCTATTGAAAATTATTTCACCACCGAGGCGATACGTGGCTATATAAATCAGCCTCTTTCAGTCACGGCTACTGCCGGAACTGTAGATATTGAAGCTAAATTGAAAGGCGGAGGTCTGGCCGGACAGGCTGGCGCACTGCGTTTCAGCATAGCAAGGGCTCTCATCAAAAAAGATCCTTCACTCCGTCCGGTTCTCAAGGACTCAGGAATGCTTACTAGAGATTCACGCGTCAAAGAGAGAAAGAAGCCCGGTCAGCCCGGAGCACGCAAACGCTTCCAGTTCTCAAAACGCTAATCCATCTCTCACAACAATGGCAAAAATCAAAGTTGCTATTCTTGGTGCTTCCGGTTACTCCGGAGAGGAGCTTATTCGCCTGCTGCTGCGGCATGAAAACTGCGATATCAGCATAATAACTTCAAGACAGAATGCCGGCACCAGAATCGGTGATGTGTTCCCGCGTTTTTCCAACAGTGAACTCATTTTTTCCGCTCCGGATGCCGCTGAAATTGCAAAGAAATCGGACGTCGCCTTCCTTGCACTACCTCATGGACTTGCGTCTGAGTTTGCAGTTCCACTCCTCGGGAAAGGGGTAAAGGTCATTGACCTAAGCGCCGATTTCAGAATAAAAAATACCGCAACCTATAAGAAATATTATAAGGAGGAACATCCGGCCCCCTCTTTGCTGAAGGATGCCGTCTACGGCCTTCCGGAAAGATATAGGGACAAGATAAGGAATGCGTCTCTTATCGCATGTGCCGGCTGTTACCCGACCAGTATATTGCTCGCTCTTGCTCCACTTCTTGAAAATAAGATTGTATCTACTGAGAACATTGTGATAAACAGCATGAGTGGCGTAAGCGGCGCAGGGCGCAAGGTCGATCTTCCCTTCCTTTTCCCGGAGTGCAATGAAAGTGTTCGCGCCTACGCTGTTTCCGGGCACAGGCATCTTCCGGAAATCGAGCAGGAATTAGGCGCGGCTGCAAATTGCGAAGTCCGCATTAATTTCATTCCCCACCTAATCCCGGTGAACAGGGGGATAAATTCCACAATAGTCGCATCTACTTCAGGTAAATTCTCAAAGGAGAATATTGAATCCGCCTATAAAAATGCATATTCTAAGGAAAAATTCGTCAGAGTTCTTCCCTACGGTAAACAGTCGGATACAAAATATGTGACCATGACCAATTTCTGCGATATCGGATTTGTGTATGATGAACACACCGACAAACTGATCATCACCTCCTGCATAGATAATCTTACCAAAGGTGCGGCAGGACAGGCTGTCCAATGCATGAATATCTCCTTCGGCCTTGAAGAAACTGCCGGTTTACTCTAAATTAAGGCTACTCCGCCCACTGACATTCCTTGTTATATTTTATCACTTAAAAAATTCAATTTGTGATTTTTTTAAGTGATAGACTATAGAAAAATGGTATAATGCATGTTAAAAGTACGGGTAATTTAACATACACCATTTGAGCTTGCGCATGAACACATCGCTATTTGAAAATTCAGAACAGAGGGAATTCGATTATTTTGCCGCAAGTTGCGGCTTTGAAAAAATATTTAATTCCTCTTACTCAAAGGCCTACGCCCTTTTCTCTTTAACACTCTCCAACATCCTCAAGAAATCAAAACGCCCCCTTAATATTCTCGATATCGGTTGCGGAGACGGATGGACCGCCGAATTCATTGCCGGAGCCGACATAGGTGGAACATATCTAGGTATTGACACGTCCGAAGAGAGCATAAAAAAACTCAACAAGAGAATTCCGTATGAGAGGAAATTGAAGGTTTCAGGAGTGGTGGAATCCGCAGAATGGCTTGCTTTACCGGAAGCATCCTGCGAAATCCGAAAAATGCTCGGAGGAACGCCAGACATTATAATCTGCAATACAGCATGCCACCAGATAAGAAAATCATATCCGGATATTTATAAGATTTTTGCCGCCAGCGGTTTTTCCATGGGCAAAGACGGTATCCTGCTTGTCGGAGACTACTATTACCCGGAAGACCTGGCAGAGGAGGACGTCGAAGCAGACAGGAACTGGATAAAAAACACAACTGGCCAAACGCCAACCCCCCGTTCAGGCTTCATAACGAGATCCGAAATGGAGATCATCCTGAAAAACGCCGGTTTTGCAACTGAATATGTCAAGGAAGTCAGGGCAAACCGGGACATCAGTCTCATTTATTATCTATTCCAACTGAAAATAAATGTACCAAAAGCCTTGGTCGTCAAAGGCTCTGACATAGGCAGGTAAACACCCTGCATGCGAATTTTAAATCCAATATTTTTTATTCTTCCAATTGACATTTATTTTCCCTGCCATAAAATATCAATATGATTGCGCGGGAAATCATTATTTAGCTATATATATTATAAGATTGCTCGAGCAATCTTATAATACGTCTTTTTTATCTAAATTATCAGGAGAATACAGATGATTCGGTTCATTCACGGCTATGATGAAAACTTTTTCCCTGGGCTTGTGAAGAACGGGCTTCTGAACAAGAGCAGCGGTCTGAAAGTCTCGCAGCATTTTGCAACACCGGAAAATGAGAAGTTTAACATCATTGCCGCGAAAGGAGGGAATCTTCATAATCTTGTCAAAGAGAACAGCTACCTGTTCTACATTGACCGCCTCCAAGGAGGCACCTTTTACAGCAGGTATGATTTTGACCATGTGCTTCTCAGAGAATACAAGGAAATGCTGGGCGAATGGTTCCTGGGCATACAGATGCACGAATGGGGTGCAGTGCTCAACTACGACTGGATGCGTATACGGAAACAGCTTGCTGACACGCCTCCGCCTTGGACAGAACAACAAATCCATGACGCAGTCCAGAAGGTGTCAGCCTGCAAATGGTGCATTCATTTGTCCTGCGGCACGGCCAAGGAATACAGCCAGAAAAAATATTCTGAGACTTGGCAGGAATACCTTGAGGAAATGGAACAGCTTTTCACGCTGAGGCAGACCGAAAACGACAGTTTGCTGCTCCCATGCGACAGTAACGTCATGGCAACTGCCATGGAATACAGGTTGGGCGCTCGTACGGCAATGACCGAAGTAGGCGCACAAACCCCGCTTACGCGCTTGCAAGTAGCCATTGCGCGCGGCATGTCAAATGCCCTGGAGCGTCACTGGGGCGCTTATTACGAACCATGGGGCGGAAGGCCTTTCAGCTCCTGCCATTTCCACGAGGGAAAAGTGAACGAATGGCGTCTTGACAACTCCATTTTTCCTTTTGACTTCACCTCACATGGTCCGAATGGAGGCAGTTCCCGTTCGCTGCAGAGGAGGATATACTATTATGCACTCATGTCCGGAGCCCATTACTTTGGAGAGGAGTGGGGTGTGAACAACACCTTCTCCAATTGGCGTGACTACCCTCTGACCGCTTACGGTGAGATTAAAAAGGACTTCATAGACTTCACAGGTAGCTATCCCAGTTCAAAGCCGTTCGTTCCATTTGCCATTGTGCTCCCGCGCGAGTTTGAAGCTGTTGACCTTGGCTATATAAATGATCCCGATTCCGACAACTATCTTGGGCGGGCGCTTGAAGGCGAATACAAGGTCTCCTTCGACCACATAAGAAAAGTTTTGCGTCTCGTTTATGCAGGATCAGGGAAATCCTTAGGAAACGAGGGATACGTTATAACCAACAGCCGGTTCGGCGACTTTTTCGATGTTATCATCGAAGACGCGGGCGATGCGGTTTTTTCAAAGTACGAATATCTGGTGGATGCAAGCTTCGATTCCGGTTTCACCAAATCCGGCCCTGCTGGCAAATTCAGGATTTTTGAAAGCGCTGATCTCGATGTGCTGGAGCATGCGCTCGGCAAGATAATCGAATCATCCTTCCCTTGCAATGTATCAGGCGGAATCCACTGGCTCCTCAACCGCTCCGGGGAAAAGTGGGTATTGTCCATGTTCAACAATGACGGAGTTGACCGAAGCTGTGAGAATGGCGATTCACTCATTCCCGAAGCCGAAATCCGGGCAATTATAAAGTTCCAAAAGGAACCCGACGGGATACAGATCGTGAAATGTTTCCCAGCAGGACAGACGCTTCAGCGGAAAACCAATCTCACATACCAATGCGTGATCCCTCCGGGGGGATTCCTAATACTCGAATTTTAGTAATAGACATCCGTCATCTCCTCAAAACTCTGCGAACTTCGCGTCTTCCCTTTGCGAGCTTTGCGGTTAGGACTCTATGCCTTTACCGCAGAGTACGCTGAGATTAAAATGCGGAGTGCGCGATGTGAAGAAATAAAATTGAGATATTTTGGTTTCCCCATTGACTTTTAATCTTTTTACCTTAAAATGTAAATATGATTGCGCGGGTAATCATAGGCTATTAAGGCTTAACCTGTGATTGCACGCGCAATCTAGTAGATATATTGGGGTGATTGTAGAATTACGAAAACAGGAGTAAGGCAATCAGATTATGAACAATGACAACGACAAAATTTTGTATTCTGAATTCCTGTAAGACGTGAGCGTTGCGATTGGCTTAAATAATTTACGAGGTTGTATACTATGAGTGTAACAATGAAAGAACTCGCCCGGCTTGCAGGGGTTTCCCGACAGGCTGTTTCTGCGACCTTTAACCAGAGCAGCCACAGCCGTGTATCTCCAAAGACACGAGAGAAAATCCTTCGCCTGTCCAAACTGGTTGATTTTGTGCCCAATCAGGCGGCCCGTCAACTCAACGGGGTCCGGAACCGTCTGATCGGCATAACTTCCATCCCTAGAAACAGCGGGATCGGAATTGTGTTGCAGATGGAAATAACTACGATTTTACAACAGCACGGATACGGGATCCTGACAGATAGCATTGCCTTGGACAATTTCGATCCCAAGTCTGCATTGAAGGAATTCCGGATGCGCAAAGTTGAGGGTGTCATGGCGTTCAGTGTTCCGGCCCCGTTCGAACAGCCCAGGTCTTCCGCCATGCCGATTGTTTACTGCTCCGCGCATAATCTCGGGAGAGGTTTTGACATCGAAACCGACCGTGCCAACGGGGGATATATTGCAGCTGAACACCTGTTGCAGCATGGGCGCAAAAAACCGGTATTCCTCGCACTTAACGACAGCCCGTACAACCAGGAGAAATTCAATGGTTTCCGAAAGTCTCTTCAAGAAAATGGTCTGAAAGTGACAAAAGATCATTTCGTTACCTGTGAAAAAAATCCGAGCGCGGCAAAAATTGCGGAACATGTGCGGAATATCAAAACAGATTCCATATTGTGCGCAAATGATTACATCGCGGCAAAAATGATTATTGCACTCCAGAAAATAGGATGCAGGATCCCTGAAGACATTGCCATAATAGGTTTCGACGGATATGCATTCTGCGATTTCACTCCGGTATCGCTTACAACTGTCGTTCAGCCCATAAAGGAACAGGCGGAAACGGCGGTCAACCTCCTCTTCGAACGCATAAAAAACAAAGATGCCCAGTTCAAATTTGCAAATATGAAGCTCAAACCAAGCTTGCGGTTGGCGGCAAGTTGCGGCTGTAAACTTTCCATTCCAGATCAAATGGATGAAGCCGACAGCATACTGGTGCCGGATAAGTAAAACAAGGGTTTTATAAAATAACAAGAGAAGTGTAAAATGAATAACAGGAAACATTTCATTCCTGCTGGAAACGTGCTCAAACCGGATATTTTTATTCCGATTGGAATAAAAAGAAAGTCAATTAGGTTCACATTAATTGAATTATTGGTTGTCATAGCCATTATTTCAATTCTCATGTCAATGCTTCTTCCCGCACTCAAAGGCGCCAGGAACATGGCAAAAAGCTCCAAGTGCGCAGGGAATTTACGTCAGATCGGGCTTGCCAATGCAATGTATTTCAATGATTTCGGAGTCCACTCCACATATTTCACTTATGACCAGACTATAAACGGTTCGGGATACTGGGCCTGCGAAGGGGGGAAGGGACATGTCCTATATGAGTATTTGCCGGATGTCATTCCCGGCCGTACCAGTATAAATAATAAAGGTGTCTCCAGCAATTATGCCTGTCCGGCGGTAGATGCGATTAGGAACACCACCACATTCACAATAGGAGCAAATGTTGACCTGTTTGGAGGCAGTTACCCAACTTCGATTTGGGGTACAAATGCGACATTTTGGGATCCGTATACACGCTGGCGGACAGCTTACAGGATTAGGTGCCCTTCGGAAGTAGGCCACTACGCGGATATCAAAAGCACTACATGGCAGCTAATCTCATATAACACAGATTTTCGTCACTCAAGCAGCATTAATGTAGTTTACTTGGACGGGCATACCGATTCGGTCAGGTTATATCCGGCATCGAGGAGCTTTTGGACTACTGAGGCTTTCAAGGTATTCTGGGGCACAAGCGCAAATCTTTATTAAAAATAAAAATGGAGGAGAAAATGTTTAAAATCAGGAAGTTAGCTGCTGTTTCTTTAATAGTTATATCTGGGGGAATGGTGTTTGCAACCGACAATTTCCCTTCTGACTTCGATGCGGCAATGAAGTTGAAAAGCAAGCCGGCGGAAGCGGAGGCTGCCTTCATCAAGCTTGCGGAAACCGCAAAAGAGGACCGGTATCAGAGGACACGCCGGGATGTCTCCTATTTTGAGGCTGCCGATTCCGCTGCAGCGCAGAAAGAATATGCCCGAGCCTTGACATTTTCGGACAAGATTTCCAGTATACCCATTCGTACCCTTTCAAAGATGAACCTGATGAAGTGTCAGAAACAGTATAAGGAAATATTGGAACTGGCCAAGAGCGAAAATATCGCAGGATGGCCGGAGGACCTCATCTTTGATGGTGCCATGTGCCGGGCTGAAGCGGAAGTCTACACCGGAGATTATGCGGCGGCAGAAAAAGATTATATCCTGGCTAAATCATACACCCTTGATCCGAACCGGAAGGCAGATGCCGCCTTGAAGCTTGGAGATATATACCGTGATTACATTAAAGACGACGCCAACGCCATAAAGAGTTATGATGAAGTGATTGCTGTTTCCACAATAAACTGGAGGTTTTACAATGCCGGAATGTCTTATGCCCGCATAGCCGTAAAACTGAACCAGGGAGATCAGGCTATTGAGAGATTGAACAAATTAAACGCCTCTGATAAAAAAAATGTCAATTCCCAATTCATTGCATCTATGCATGAATGCTACGGTGATGTATACCTTGCCATGGGTAAAAAAGATGAATCCCTTGCCAGTTACCGTCAGGCTCTTGCAGTTGCTTCAGTCCCGGAAGCCATCGTAAAGAGCGTTGAAGAAAAAATAAAGAAAATGGGGAAATAAGGATTTAATACATGAAAAAAATCATAATTATAGCTGCAATACTTTCATGTCTGCCTTTCATGGTGAATGCCGTGGATCTGGTGAAGGACGGACAAGCGGTCGCCGAGATCATCACCAAGGAATCGCCTCCGCCAAGTATCGCGCTCGCGGCGCAGGAACTGCAGAACCATCTGGAAAAGATTTCCGGGGCGAAACTGCCGATTGTGGACAAAGCGTCTCCTCACGTGAAAAACCACATCTACGTAGGTGAAAGTGATGTTACGCGCAAACTGGGTGTCAATCTCGACAATGTCAAAAATGACGGATTCAAGATTGTTGCTAAGGACGATTATGTCATTTTAGCCGGACGCGAATTTTCCATCACCCCCACTATTGGCAAGTATGCAGACCCGAATCCACGGATCCGGAATGAGATGTGGAAAGATCTGAACGGCGGGAAAACCTGGAGATTCCCCGGCATAACCGATGTCCGCGGCTTTCAGTTCGGCGTATATCTGGACGACGGCACCGGCACACTGTATGCCGTTTACGAACTGCTGGAACAGCTTGGCATGCGCTGGTATCTGCCGATGGCCGATATCGGCATCGTATACCCTTCCCTAAAGAATGTAAGCATCAAAGACCAGAACCTGAAAAGGGAACCTCAGTTCGCCGCACGCCTGTTCAACAACGGAACCGGGCGGTTCAAGGACGAATTCCTATGGTTCAAGTCCATGAAACTTGGAACGACCGGGCTGTTCCCCCAGCTGCACACCGTCGAATGGGTCATGGAAAACAGGAACTTATGCCCTCCTGAATTTATTGGAAAAGTTGGCGGCAAACCCGTCTATGGGGTTCCTGTCTTGTCCAACGAGCGGCTGCGTCAGGACACGACAGACTTCCTGAAAAAAATGATTGAAGCTTATCCGAAACTGGAATATGTGCCTGTCGGCATGCCGGACGGCTGGCTGGCCATGGACGATGAAGATGCCAAGAAGTGGCCGCCAGGTGAAAGATGGGGTGCTTTCAGCAATTACTCGTGGGATTTCATCCTGGAGATCCGGAAACGGATCAAGGTGAAACATCCCGACATGAAATTCACCGCCTTCGCCTATTCTGAACATAAACTGGTTCCCACCAATGTGGATAAAATACCTGACGATGTGTCGGTATCGTTCTGCCAGAACAGTACGCTTTGGATGCTGCCCGAATTCCGCCGGGACCTGCAGGTGCGCGAGGACTGGATCAAGAAGCTAGGCAATGGGAACATCATGGTTTACGACTACTATTTCGACCATGCGCCTGTGAGGGATTTTCCGCCGATACCGGTCATCTTCACAAAGTTCATGGAGGAAAACTTTCGAGGCATGTATGGCCGCTGTAAACTGGGATTCTTTGTGGACACCTCCTGGCACACCGGTGATGAAAACAAATGGTGCCGCTCCACGCTCCGCAGGCCCGGGATCAGCCATCTGATGGTCTATCTCCACAACCGCTTCGCCTGGGACGACAAACTTGATCTGCAAAAGGTACTTGACGAATACTACGATCTCTTCTTCGGGCCAGCCAGCGCGGAGATGAAGGAGTTCTACGAGTTTGCCGAAGCCGTATGGTCTCGGCCAGTGTCCCGCCAGATCAGCGCCGGCGGCGGGTTCCTCAAAGAGGCGGATGTCGTGAAATATTTCGACATCCTCAAACGGGCCAAGGCGAAGGCCGGAGATTCCGTCTATGCCAAGAGGATAGACCTGATCTCCTCGGAAATGGAACCGTTGCGCAAGCTTTTCGATGACCTTAAACGGTTCGGTCCGGAAATCAGATGTCCGGTCACCTCGGAAAAACCGCAGATTGACGGTGATCTCGACAAACCTTTCTGGCGTGGCCGTGAAAAAGACGCCTACGCCATGCGGGAGATGTTCGTCGGCAAAACGCCTGACCATGTAAATACCAAGGTTTCGTTCCGTTGGCTTGAGGACAACTCAGCAATAGTTATCGGGGTTGAATGTTTCGAACCCAAAATGGACAAACTGAAGGAATCCTGCAAAGACCGTGATTCAAATTCAATTTTTTCAGATGACAATGTTGAAATACGGTTTGAAACGGACGGCGGTGTCCGCCCGCTTCTCATAGCTACTTCTAATGGCGTTATTTTCGATGAATGCATCACTGCAAACGTAGCCGATTTGCCGAGTTTTTACACCGTCAACTCAGTGGCCGTGAAGAAATATCCCGACCGCTGGACGCTGGAAGCAAAGATCGACGCCAAACAAATATCCGGATTACGCCCGACAAAACAAACACCCTGGGGCGTAAATGTCTGTCGTCAGCGCATGGCGGGAAACACTCCCGAGTATTACATGCTCTCGCCCA
>CAZION010000103.1:0-23780 GCA_964540865.1 uncultured Victivallis sp. | reverse complement strand
TACGCAACTTTGAAATTCCTTAACGTTAAATTAGGCGGCCAAGAGCCGCAACTTTTTAAAATAGTTACAGAGATACAAAGGCACAGAGGCACAAAGTTTTTGAAAAATGCCAAATATCGAACATGTTAAATCACAACTTCCTTGTCCGCCAGCCTGTCCTTCGTAGCCTCCTAGGCGAAGCAGGAAGCATCTTAGCGAAGGAGGAAGTTGTGTCTTTTTCTTTAAAACTTGGACACTCGGTCACTTGGTCACTTTAAAATTCCTATACATAGATTTAGGGAAGCTGCAGCTTTTTCGTCGCCACGGGAAGTTCAGCCATTTTGCCTTTTCTGCGGTATCTCATCCCATTTCTGCTGGATTTCAGCCGGATCCCCGAGGCTTAACAAGTAGGACTTAGGTGTCATGCCGGTAATACGTTTGAATATCTTGAAGAAAAATGAGACAGACCCGTATCCCACCGCACTGGAAATTTCCTTAAATGAATATACGGATTCCCTTAAGAGATGCTTCGCTGCGGTGACCCGCTGTTTATGCAATATTGCCGTGAAGTTTTCACCTGTCTCCCGTTTTATAAGTACGCTCAGGTAGGATTCACTGATACCGACCGCCCTGCTTAACTGTTTCATGCCAAGCGGACTGGCATATCCGCTGGATATAACCGACATGGCGCGGTTAACCGCCTGAGACTGGTAACGCTGAGGATTTTCAAGCCCAAAGACTTTATTCGGCACAGACACATCGGTCTGACGGATTAAATCGGCCAGCAGCAGGGTTAGACAGCTGGCAATTATCTCACGGCAGTTTGGCAAGTCCCGCTCACTTTCATTTTTCAACCGTTCCATCAATTCATAGTTTTTGCGGTTGACAGGGATGCTTTTACAAAACAGGGAATCAGGGATTTTTCCATAAAATACAATGTCTAAGAAATCAAACGGCGCACCCGCCTTACCGGTAATCCGGTGCTTTGAACCTCCCGGAATAAACACGCATTCCCCTGGCGCAATGTCTATAGTAACCCCGTCAACAAACAGGTTCAATTTGCCGTAGTCAACATAAAACATCTCATGGGCGCCGGGCTTGTGCACATGCAGTATGCCCTGATAATTGCTTTTCTTGCCCTTGTGTATGACGCAGGAAATCTCACTCACCAGCACCGGCTTGACTTTATATTCAAGTTGCATCTTTCAAAACCTTCTTACTGTTCATTATAAAAGGATAGGACACTAAAATAACCGATAAGAGCATTGCGTAGTGTAATTTAAGATTGTAAAATATCAATACATATAAAACACAACGACGGGTGAAAAAATGATGTATATAGATGCGCACACGCATGGAGCGCATGCGGGACGGGATGCCGCCGGAAAACTGGTGCCGCCACTGATGACAGCCTGGGTCATGAGCAAAATGACTCCGGAGGAATATATAAAATGGAGTTTCGATCTCAACATCGAAAAAGTCGTGCTCCTGGATCCGCCGGACGTAACTTTCGAGCTGAAGAAAATATTCGGCGACTACGTCATCCCGGTGCCGCAGGTGGACATGGACAACACCAAACCTGAAGAAATAGACCGTCTCTTCCAGCGCGGCGCAGTCGGCATCAAATTCATCTCGCCTGCAAAGTCATACGGAGATGATTCATATTTCCCCTTGTATGATGTCATATCCGCAAGACACGGACTTGCTTTTTTCCATACGGGATTCCTGGGCCTGGAAGTATATGAGCCCGGCGGCCTGCACGGCAGAAGCACCTACACGGACATCACCGACATGCGTCCGGCCGCACTCGACCGGATTGCACGCGCGTTTCCCGGATTGAAGATAATGATGGCCCACTTCGGCATGCCATGGTGGGAGGAGGCATGGAAGATCTGCTCCAGCCACAAGAACATCTACGCAGATCTTTCCGGAGCAACATGCTGTCACCGTTCCATGGACATGTGGGCACAGATCCTTTCACCGAACGGAAAGCTGGACACGACAGTGGTTGGCAAGCTCTGCTTCGGGACGGACTGCCAGTTTTTCGCAGATTACGACAAGGCTGGGATCCTCAATATGATTGATTTCCACGTCCGTCTCATGGAGCGACTGAAGGTGCCTGAAGAATTGAAAAAGAAAATTTACCGGGAGAATATACTGGCGTTGATGAAGTTGACATAATGTAACACAGGCATCTTGCCTGTGGATAATTCCATGAACATCGAACATTCAACTTCGAACGTCCAACATCAAATGGGGAAGCGTAATGTAGAGTTCGCCGTCTCGGCGAAGGAAAAGAATGCGAAAGTTCGGAAGTTCTGGAGTTTGCTGACGACTGACGACCAAAGACTGACGACTTTTTTCAGACTTAAAAATAATATACCGAGGTGTTGAAATGAAAGAAACAATTCAAAAGCGGTCGCGGACCGAAAACTGCAATCCTATATGTAAATACTTTGCCAGCAAGGAATTTACCCTCATCGAGCTCCTCGTTGTAATTGCGATAATCGCGATTTTGGCGGCAATGCTACTGCCGGCGCTTTCATCTGCCAAAGGGATGGCAAAGCAGATTCAATGCCTCAGCAACATTAAACAGCTCGGCACGGGATCCTCATTGTATCTAAGTGATTTCGACTGGCTACCTCCTTATGCATGGAAATATTCAACCAATGCAGCTGGACGCCAGTTTTTCACTTGGCAGAGCAGCCTCATAACTTTGGGATATTTTGGAAATCCTAAATATGTTAATCTGGGAGCGACAGGTTGCGACGCAGGTATTGTCCGCTCCGCATTCGCGTGCCCGGAGGTGACGGATAAAAATCGCGTGACTATTTCATCTCCAGACGTAGTAATAGCTGTAAACCAGAACATTGGCGGCTATTATGACGGGGTGGGTTCGCCCTTATTGAAGGGGCCTAGGTTCAAATATCCAGAAAGAATCGCCTACGTTGCCGACACCAACGGCGTGATATTCAGTAAACTCTGCTCCACGGCATGGAAAACCGATTCAATGGGCGTCGCCTTGCGTCATCAGAATAATCAGTCATTCAATGTCCTATATGTAGATATGCACGCCGACTCACGGAATAAAAATACGGTGACCAATGCACCAAATACAAGCACACCAAGATTGACTCCTTTCTGGGGGCCAGGCCCCACCTGGCAGGATGCATCAGGAACTTATTTCAGCACGCCGCCCCCTGATTAATGCATTTGAAATATTAAATGGAAGGCACAATGCTTGGGATTGGCTTAAAACCTAAAACTTAGTAGCCTTTAAGCTGGGTGCCTACTGCTAGACAAGCTGACAATGGGAATTAGCTCCCCCGTGGGTTTATCCCACGGGAAGCGAAGATTGTGGGGCTAGCGGCGTAGCCTTTAGCCCCACAATCTTCTTCTCCTGCCAGATAAACTGGCAGGGGGAATGAATAAACACCCAGCTTAACGGTTACAAAACCTAACACTTGAAACTAATATAAAAGGAGATTTAAACAATGAACGGGAAAAAGTCTTTTTCTGTAGTAATTGCTATGTTATCTGCGGTGTTTCTTTTGACCACGGCTTCAGCGGCCGATCTCGTGCTGGCGGAGAAAGGAAAGTCGGATTATCAGATTGTGTTGCCGGATGCAGTGCCGGGCGCGACAATCAATCGGACGCTTGCAAGTGCCGCAGATGTCATGAGGGAGATGTTCAAGTCCAACGGCTGTACGGTTGCAGTGGTCAAGGAATCGCAGGCGGACAAGCAGAAACCGGGAATCTACCTTGGCGACACCGCCGAAGCGCGTGCAGCGGGAGTTGAAGGGTCCAAGCTACCTGTCTGGACATATGTCTGGAAGACGGCGGGGAAAAATGTGATTATTACCGGACGCGACTGGGAGGCCGCCCAGGAACATTGCTCATATGGCACGGTCAAAGGCATGACGGATTTCATGCATAAATTCTGTGGCACGCGTTTTCTGGCGCCGGGCGGGCTGACAGGGATCGAGTTTCTGCCGACTGCGAAAATCGCAGTACCGGATGATCTCAGTCTGCGCAAGGAACCCATGGTCGACAGTAACGCTGGCGGCCGCGGTTCTGCGGACATCGCAAGCATCGCCACTAATTTCTTCGACAACGTCACAACTGAATATTTCGCACACACTCATGAGATTGTTATTTCGAGTGACAAATACCTTGAAAAGCATCCGGAGTATTTCGCCCTGGCCAACGGAAAAAGAATTCCCCCGCACCTCTGCTACTCCAACAAAGAAGTCCAAGAGCTTATCTACAAGGACATGCTGCGTTCGTTCGATGCCGGTTATCCGGCATACCTTTCGGGTCAGGCCGACGGTTTCAGGGCCTGCGGATGCGACGACTGCAAAAAAATGTTCAAAACCGATGACTGGGGTGAAAAGCTCTGGCTCCTGAACAAGCAGTGGGCGGAACAGCTGCTGAAGGATCGTCCGGGGAAGATCCTCATGATCCTCGCCTATACCGTAACTGGAAACCCACCCACATCATTCAAGGAATTCCCGTCCAACATGCGGATTTGCGTCGGCGGCCACCAGAAAGCTTTCGAGGTATGGAACGGCTACAAGGTTCCCGGAGGCTTCACCACTTATCTGCACGCCTGGGGAGGCTACCACCTCTGCGGCTATATGCCGGTACGCACACCGCTTTACGCTGAAAAGGTGGTCAAGATGTTTGACACCTACAATGTGAAAGGGGTTGGACTGGATTCTCCGCCGGCCAACATGTGGGGGTTGGAAGGGCCGACACTGTATGTGTATTCCCGGATGTTCGACGATGTGAAAAACAACAACGCCTTGAAACTGGTGGAGGAATATATACAGGCGATGTATGGCAAGGCGGCGCCTCCGATGAGCCGTTTTTTCGATGAACTCCACCACACTCTGGAAGTCTATGCCGAAGTGTTCGGCGTGGATAACGGAACGTTTCAGACATATATGCGCGCCGACGGCGGCTCGGTGCGGTATCTGACGTCGTTAAACAAACTTCGCCTGATTGCCTTCCTGTATCCCCCGGAAACGCTTGCGCTGCTTGAAAGCAACCTGGCACAGGCTGAAAAGACAAGCGGACTGAGCGACAAGATCAAACTGCGGCTCGCACTGGCACGCCGCGAATTCGATTATCTCAAGAGCACTGTTCGCGTCGTGCACATGTACAACGCCTATCTGACCTGTCCTGACAAAACCTCTCTTGACCAGCTCCTGACTGAAATGGAGGCTCGCGAAAAACTGATCATGTCCTGGTATGATACAAGCAAAGAATACGGGAAAAAGAATTCGGGTGTCTATACGCAAAAACCGATTTCCGAGAACTGGCGGATGTATATTGGCGGACCCGGACATTATAACAGCCATCTGCTTGCAAATGGAGGAGGGTACTTGGCAGAGCCTGTAGCGCCGTTCACCTGGAATATTTCAGAAATGCGCAAAGCACAGATAGCTGCGGTCGGAAGGATTTCAGCGAAGAATACCGCCGCCCCGTTATCGCTCGCCTCTCCAGAATGGGACAAAATTCCGGCGGAAAAACTAGGCCCATTGACATCGGGCGGAGCCGATCCCAAAATGGCCACCGAAGTTAAAGCCGCCTACGACTCAAAATCACTCTTCGTCCGTTTCAACGGGCAGCTTCCCGACGGATGGACCAAGCCGGCTGAGATGAAACGCGACGACGAACAGATAGTCAACTGCGAATCGTTCAACGTATTCCTGGCGCCCGACAACAATCCCGCCAAATACTTCCGTTTCGCAGGAGGCACGGCCAACGGTGTCCGATACGATGCCAGACGTGGATTCATCGAAGACTCGATCGACCCACGCTTTAACGAGGACGATTTGACCTGGAATCCGGAATGGAACTATGAATGCGCCGTAAGCGCGGACGCGAAAAGCTGGAGCGCTCTACTGATCATCCCGTTCACATCACTGAAAACCTCTGCGCCTGCAGACGGAACCGAATGGAAAATAAATTTCAGCAGGGTTCACCAGGTCAGCCAGAAAACGCCACAGGAAATTTCACTCTGGTCGTCCACCGCAAATACCAAGGACATGTCCGACCGAACCGCCTTCGGCAAAATCGTATTCGAGACAGGAGATTCTTCAGCACCGGCAAAGAATCCATTACAGGCATGGCGTGACGAGTACAACGGCAAAACCGGAGAGATTCCAGCAGAATGGAAAAAACTGCCAAACATGTTGCCGGCGCCGCTCGGACCATGGACATTCAAGACTGATCCGACCGATCAGGGAGTCAAAGACAACTGGTTCGCAACTGATGCAAATACTTCTGACTGGGTGCCTGTGAAGGTGCCCGGATTCTGGGCCGAGACGGAGGAGATTGGGGACTATAAGGGCAAACATGCCTGGTATCGCACCACATTCACCGTGCCCGAGGAATGGAAGGGCAAATCCGTCAGGCTGCTGTTCGCAGCTGTGGACGAGCAGGCGTGGATCTATGTCAACGGAAAACTAGTCAAGGAACATACTGAGAAGTCAGAAAGCAAGACATTCAATGATCTCTGGGATGAATCATTCACCGCTGACATCCCTCCAGAAAGCCTGAATTATGGAAAGCCAAATGTGCTTGCAGTCCGAGTACATAATTCAACTGGCAACGGTGGCATGTGGCGCCCAGTGCTGGGATGCGCGGTTGAGAAAAAGTGAGATGTAGAAGTGCGAAAGTTCTAGAGTTCGTAAATGCAGAAGTGAGGGAGTTAGAACCAACCCGGCTTTGCCGGAACTTCTCAATTTAACCTTCCCCTGCCAGTTTACCTGGCAGGAAAGAGAGATTGGAGAGCTAAGGAAACGTCCCTTAGCTTCCCAATCTTTGCCTCCTCCTGGATCATGCTTCGCTAAGAAGCTACGCCTTGACAGAAAAACAAAAAAACAAGGATATACAAAACATGAGCAGCGATATTTTTGCAGACGCAAGACAACGGATACAGAAGGATATGCTGAAATCGTGTGCACCGTCTTTGGCGGTGGCTGTTGCGCGGCATGGTGAAATTCTCTGGGAAGATGCATTCGGGTGGGCCAATCTTGAAAAGAGGATCCCGGCAACCCCGTACACGATGTATTCTCTGGCCTCCACGTCCAAGCCGTTCACTGCAACCGGCCTGATGAAGCTTGTCGAACAGGGAAAGCTCGAATTGGACAAGCCCGTCAACCAGTACCTCGACAAAGACAGCCAGCTCAAAGTCTGGATCGGAAATCCGGATGACGTCACAGTCCGCAGGCTTGCAAATCACACGTCCGGGCTGCCCAGACACGACCATTACATCGCCGCCGAAGAGCTAAGCCGGAAACCGTCGATGGAGGAATCCATCCGGCGATATGGCAACATCGTGACCCTGCCCGGCGAAAGATACCGTTATTCGAACTTCGGATTCGGCCTGATGAGCCACCTGATTGAACGTCAATCCGGGATGAGTTACGAGGACTTCATGCGGCGAGAGATTTTCCTGCCGCTGGGGATGACGCGGAGCTCGGTGGACATCGGTCCCGGCCTGGCCGACTTTGCAGCTGAACGTTACGATGAGGAGGGACACGCCATCCCATTCTATGATGTTGACTGCCGTGGCGCTTCATCCGTGTATTGCAGTGCACACGACCTGCTCCTCTTCGGCATGTTTCATCTCGGACAGCTCCAACCGGACCAGAAGGCACCACTCTCGAAGGAGACCATCACGTCCATGCATGTCCCAACTGCCGACATAAGTAACTCCCGCCCGGAGGATCGTCGTTCTCCTCTAGCTTCGGGTTATGGAATCGGATGGGTCATTAGCGAGAGCGAATGGGGACCGTTCATCAGCCACGGTGGCGGGATGGGTGGCACTATGGCGCAACTAATCTTTCTGCCACGCAAAGGAATAGCGATATCCGCAATGGCGAACAATTACTGCCCGATTCCCCACGGGATAGAGAATTATATTTTCCCGGCGCTTTTCCCGGGCTACGCCGAAAAGCAGGCCGAACTTGAAAAGAAGAAGCCGGCTATTCCTACGCCACCCCCTGCCCCGGAAACTCAGCCGATTCCAGAACTCCTTGGCGACTGGCACGGAACAGTGCACACATACCAGAAGGAACTTCCCATGACACTCTCGTTCAAACCATGCGGCGATGTCCTCGCAAAACTGGGTGAAGTACAATTGACAACCTTGGTGAATGACGTGAAATGCCAGAACGGATGGCTCACCGGGAAGATGGCCGGCCACATCGAGACTGACGATATATGCCATATGCCATATCACCCATATCATCACATACAGCTTGACCTGAAGCTCCGGGACAACGTGCTAAACGGCTCATTGATCCAGATTGTCGGAAACGCCTTAAGTCACTGGGTTGAGTTTAAGAAATACTGAAGCGGCTCATCTTGAACGTTTGTTGTAAAACTGAATGGCTTTACCATTAGGGGTGTCAACGATTTTAAAATTTCCGAAGAAAGCCCCATTTTTCTTGATGTCAAGTTTTCCGTTTTTAATAATTTTCCCAAGGTCCTTCACGTCAAACTTGGCGCACTTTGCCGCTAGTTCCGCATTAAGAAGGAAAGTTGTCGACTCATCCTGCTTCAACGGACCTTTAGCGGCTATTTCCTCCTTTGTACGGACTTTATTGGAAAGACGGTACGATAGAATGGATGCCGGAGACAGGTTGATTCCACCAATCCCGATAAGGTCTTCCTTCGAAAAGGGCTTGGTGTTGCTATCCTTCAGCGGGAATATCCTACTTGCCTGCAGATTTCCATCAAAAAACGATTCAGTGTGCAGACCATCAGCTTCAACCTTCCATGTTACAGCAAAGGAATGCCATTCATCCTCCTTGAGCCATGTCCCTTTCTCCTTTGAGGGATTGACCATACCTATGCCAAAGCCCTTGAAAGGCTGGGGTTCCTTTGTTTCCCAGTAATAATAGTTGGTTGCAAAAGTCATTCCATGGCTGCCCATGGACATGTGAGCGCAAGCTGAAATTACACCTTCCTCCTTTTGACGCACTGAAGGGAAGTCCTTGTTGTAGATTCCTAAAAATGTAAAAGGCATGCAGGCGGATAGCTCTGGCCGCAGATAGTCGTCGAAAGAATAGTCCAGGCTGAATGTTACCTCCAAGGTGCCGGCATCGATGCTTAATGAATCGTTCAAAGGTGCAAGAAACATTGCCGCATCAATATCTGCGGGCTTATCTTTTTTTGCTTCCACATCCATTGCTGCAAGCGTGAATATCATCAACGCCGCCAATGCCGAGCTGCGAAAATAATTAGTCATCAGAACGCTCTCCTTAACCTGTAAGCCTTTTGTTTTCGATACCGCTCCAAGTATAGTCGGAGATGAGTAATAAATCAAGCAAGAAGGATATGCTGAAATCATGCGCACCGTCTTTGGCGGTGGCTGTTGCACGGCATGGTGAAATTCTCTGGGAAAACGCCTTCGGCTGGGCCAATCTGGAAAAGAGGATCCCCCGGAATTTTGTAATAGATGCAGGCGTGAAATACTCCTTGATTATTCACCATATATTGATTATATTGGGGACTCAGTAATGCGAGGGATTAATAATGAAAAATTTGATAATAGCAGTTTTGATGGTTGGCATTCTGGCAAGAGTAATTGCTCTGGATGAAGAGCCCAAGGAACTGGTTCAGGCCAGAGCGGCCTACCAGGCACAGCTCAATTTCTCGGCACAAGCATATCTTCAGAAACTTGAGACCCTGAAAAAAACACCGGCCAGGCCAAAGAGTCAAGTCGACGCCATGCAGGCGGAGATATCCAGGTTCAAGAAGCAGATTGCCGATGGAGAGGCGGCAACTCTTCCGAATACAGCTCCGGTTAAGCCAGAAGCTAAAATCTCCGACATAAAAGTCGGCAAAATCACTGAATTCCCGAAAGATTTGACTGCAATGGAATGGGATAAGCTTCCCGGCAAGGTGGTGAAGGTGAATGCAGCAGAGGAATCGAATTATGGGAAGGACGCTATAAATATAAAGAACGGTGAATACTTTTATGCAGTTCCTCACCCTACAGACCGGTGGAACCTCAACAAGAAGGTCTCCTGCACCTGGGAGGGAATACCCAATGAGAATCCTGGATTCAGTGGTTCATTTGCCGGCAAAATGATGATGTACGCTTCAAAGACCGAAGGCAAACAACAGAATTCTTCATGGAATAACATGGAATTGAAAAACATGATTGAAGGACCTCTCAAGGTCTGTTTCAATTCAGGGTATTCCTATGAACAATATCCCAAGATATACTACAAGGGTGAGATCAGGGTCAAGCTGGTACCCGCTGAATAAAACAAAAACGGGTGGTGTCAAGCCACCCTTTTTTTCTATGATTGCATTTACGGCATCATATATTAAAAGCACCAACATCTGTCAAATAAAAAGGATCATATGAAAAGATTTATATCTGCAATTTTAATGCTTGGAGCCCTAATGACAGCAGTGGCTCAAGACGACGGGATCAGAGACATAACCCGGGCCAGGGCATCTTATCAGGAGCAGGTCGTGTTTGCAAAAAAAGCCTATCTGCAGAAGCTTGAAAGCTTGAGCAAGACTACTTCCTTCACCAAGAACCAGCTCGATGCCATACAGGCTGAGATTTCCAAATTAAAAGGGGAGTCTGTTGAATCTCAGGAAGCGCTTCTTCCGAATACCGCACCAGAAAAGCCGAGATCTGCAACCGCTGGAATTAAAACCCTCAAAATTTCCGAATTTCCCAGGGATTTGACTGCAACTGACTGGGAGGATCTTCCAGGTAAGGAACTCAAGGTAAACATAGCCGAGGAATCTAATTTTGGAAAAGATGTGATAGTTATAAAGGACGGAGAATCATTCTATGCAGTTCCTCACCCAACAGATAGATGGTCCCTAAACAAGAAGGTGTCATGCACTTGGGAGGGAATCCCCCTAGATGATGCCCCCGGCTGCAGGGCCGGCAAATTGATGATTTGGGCGTCGAGAACCGAAGGCAAGAATAATTCCTGGAATTCTTTCAATTTCAATACTCCTATTGTAGGGCCACTTAAGATTTGCTTAAACACTCCCGCTTTCGATCAGTTCCCCAGAATATACTACAAGGGTGAAATCAGGGTTAAGCTGGTGCCGTCAGAATAAACCAAACATGTTTTTGCAACCGGCTCAGCCGTTCTGTTTCTTGGTAAGTTCGTGCCAACGGGAATACAGATCGTCCACTTCGGAGCGGCGGGTATCCAGATCGGCGATAAACTCCTTCACGTTCGCAGCGTTTTTGATATAGAAATCAGGCTCTGCGAAAAGGGTCTCCAGCTTTATTACAGCCGACTCCGCTTCGGAAATCCTCCCCTCAATCCCTTCAAGTTCCTTCTGCTCTTTCCATGTGAGTTTTGACTTGCCGGAAGATGGAGTCTTGGTTGCGGAATTCGCAACCGGACTTGGCGAAGGTGCTGCAGCCCCGATTGCGGCAGCCTCACGCACTTCACGCCTTTCAAGATAATAGTCGTAATCGCCCTCCTGATAGTAAACGCGCCCGTCTCCCTCGAATGCGAGGATGCCGGTGCATACACGGTTCAGGAAATAGCGGTCATGGCTCACAACCAGGGAACTTCCACCGAAATTGACAAGCCCCTCCTCCAACACGCGGAGCGTCGGCAGATCAAGATCATTGGTGGGTTCATCCAGGATAAGAAAATTTCCGCCGTCCTTCAGGATCTTGGCAAGCATCAGGCGGCTGCGTTCACCTCCGGAAAGGCAACGCACCGGCGTAAGTATCCGATCGTCGGCAAACAAATAGCGCCGCAGATATGTCCAAGTTGAAATCCGATAACCCTTCTCGCCACCGAGCTGGACAAAATCCTTCCCGTCGTTGATTTCGTTGAAGACATTGTTATCGTCGTTCAATCGGACACGGTGCTGGTCGACATAGTTGAACACGGTCAAATTGCCGACACGCACACTGCCTGCATCGGGTTTCATCTGGCCGATTATCACCTTGATGAGCGATGTCTTGCCCACGCCGTTCGGACCGACAACTCCGATACAGCTTCCATTGGTGAAGTTGAAGGAAAAATCTTTAAAAAGAGTCTTGCCCCCTAGAGACAGGCTGATTTCTTTAAGGTCAACTACACGGTTGCCAAGCTTGGATGGAGGAGGAAGAATCATTTCAACATCAAGTTCGCGGTTCGGCCCCGACTGTGATTCGGCGGCGGCGTAACGGTCGAGACGTGACTTTGACTTGGTTGTGCGAGCCTTCGGTCCGCGACGGACCCAGTCCAGTTCTCGGCGCAGGAATGACTGCCGTTTGTCTTCGAGAGCTTCCGATTGCGCTTCACGGTCTGCTTTTGAGGAGAGGTAGGCGGTATAGTTGCCGGGATGGGAATATATTGTCCCATCCGACAGCTCCAGTATTCGTTCAGCGACACGGTCCAGGAAATAGCGGTCATGTGTGACCATTATGCAAGCACCCGGATAGCGCCCAAGGAATTTTTCCAGCCACTCGATTGCATCTGTATCAAGGTGATTGGTCGGTTCGTCGAGGATGAGCAGGTCGGGTTGCGAGACAAGAGTCCTACATAGTGCGACACGACGCTTTTCACCGCCAGAGAGGTTTGCGGCCAGGGCGTCCGGAGGAGGAAGGTGGAGACGCGTCATCGCCTCATCAACGCGCCGGTCAACCGTCCAGCCGCCATGACGTGCTATTGAATGTTCCAGTTCCGTAGCACCGTGATGGTCGTGCGGCATCGCCTCATAACGTTCAATCATGTCCAGCACGTATTTCGCACCATCCAGGACGTTCTCCCGAACAGTCTTCGCAGGCTCAAGAACCTGATCCTGCGGCAGGAACGAAACAATCGTATCACGCTTGAACGCCAGAGTTCCGGTGTCCGGTTTCAGCACACCTGCAAGAATGCGCAGCAGGGTTGACTTGCCTGCGCCGTTGCGGCCGACAAGCCCGACACACTCACCCTCGTGAACTGTCAGCCCCGTCTTATTGAGGATGACCTGAAGCCCGATGTGGACTTCCAGTTCCGAAGCATTAACTATGACTGTACGTGATTTCATGAAAACCTTTATGGGAGATAAAATTGTAGCACAGGCATCTTGCCTGTGTTTATAATTCAAGGCGAGCAATTTGAACGTCCAACATCAAATATTCAACGTTGAAGGTCGATTTTAAGTTGAAATTTATCCGGTTCCCTTGTGCGAAATTCGCAAAAAGACAAAGTCCTTCTTGTTTGTCTTGATCTTGGTGTAGCGTTCGCCGTGCCGGCGAAGATTCCAATCCCCACCTTGCCCGACACGGGCAACTCTACACCAGGAGCAAAGAAAACACAGGAAAGATGTCTGGAAATTCAGAAATTCATGCCCACTCTCCAAGCAGATTTGACATGAGGACAGGTGTTTCCGTCTTGGCTGAAATATTTGCTGCAGCACCGATAATCATGCTGGAAACTCCGTCAATTGCGGAAACGTAGATTCCAATCCCACCTTGCCCGACACGGGCAACTCTACACCAGGAGCAAAGAGAACACAGGCAAGACCTGTACTGAGCTTGTCGAAGTAGCTTGTCGAATGGGGCCTGTGCTATTTCAAAGACAAGCTAAAGTAATTATTTCCTTCGTTAGCCGCTAGCTTTAGCTGATAGGTCATAGGTGTTAGCTGATAGCTACGAGCTACGAGCTACGAGCTACGAGCTATGAGCTATGAGCTTTTACTCTCCGATTCTCCAGTTCCGAACTCGGGCAGGAATGCCCGAGCTACTTCGCCAGATCCTGGATTACCAGGCCTGCCAGCGCGAAGCCGAACGGGGCAGTTATGTGGACAAGCGAACCGTTTATTTTCGCCTTTGACATGCAGAGATTCTTCTCATCCTTGTCCGGGCAGGCGCAGACCGCGCTGCCGCAGAATGTTTTCCCGCGGCTCTCCATGGGAAGCTCCTCGCTGTAGACGCAGATGAATTCATCCTTTATTTTCTCCTTACGGAGACGTTGACGCACAACTCGCGCAAGCGGACAATGCTTGGTTTTGCTGATTGGCACTGTCCGTATGTAGGTCGGATCTACTTTTGAACCGGCACCCATCGATGAATAAAGCGTAGCTCCAGATTCCAGCGACAGGCGGATCAGGAGTATCTTGCTCCTCAGTGTGTCAATCGCGTCGAGGACATAATCGTATTCGCTCAGATTGAATTGGTCGCACGTCTTGTCATCATAGAGAACTTTGAACGCCTTGATGTCGGCTTCCGGATTTATCGTGAGCAGGCGTTCCTTGAGTTCATCCACCTTGGGTTTGCCTATGTTAAGGGAAGTGGCCTGGAGCTGACGGTTCACGTTCGTAGGGCAGACAACATCAGAATCCACTATTGTCAGGTGCCCGATTCCAGTTCGGACAAGCGCTTCGGCGCACCAGCTTCCGACACCCCCTACCCCGAATATGATGACTTTCGCATCCTGGATGCGCGTCATCGCCTCCTTGCCGAGGAGAAGTTCAGTCCTGTGGAACAGTTGATATCTCATTTTATGGCTCCGGTTATTAAAGTCATTGCTCTTTTTTCTTTACAACAAAGAAAAAAGATAATTAAGTTAAAATTCGCACAAGGAGAATAAATTTTCCATCGTCATGGAACCCGATACCTGGCAGGGGATTCCTTCACTTTATAGATTTTTTCCTCCTCCACGGTGAGAGGAAAACTGAAAACTTCCTTCAGGTTTATCTTGAGCCCCTTGAATATTCCGCCCACAAGAACATCACCCCGACCAAAAGTCGCATGCATGCGGTAGGTTTTCCCGTCGAGAAGAAAAATCTCCACCATGGACGGATGCGGTGTAACGATCCAGTACTCCTTGACTCCGGCTTCCGCATACAGGCGCATCTTGCGCATCCTGTCATGCACCGCTGAAGAAGGAGAGACGATTTCTACGGCAAGAGCCGGAGCGCCGTCGATATGCGTTTCCTTGATCTGCCTGTCATCGCATACAACCACGATGTCAGGTTGAACAATGTCTTCTTCAGACAACTTAACATCTACCGGGGAAAGAAAAGGCTTGCACTTCCTGTTGTGGAAATGATTCAAAAACTCTCTTGCAAGCGCACCCAGTATCGCCTGATGCCTGGTAGTGGGTGCAGGCGACATCATATATGCTTCGCCATCGATAATCTCCCACCTTTCCTCGTCAGGCCAATTCTGATAATCAGCCCAGGTGTAAAGTTGTTCCTTCTTGTTGGCATATCCTGCCATATACAGCTCCATAATTTCAAATTCGATATTTTAATGTATAATATAGCATTAATTAGTGAATATTCATGTGCTTAGGAACGCTCTCATATGGCAAAATTCAGGACAGAAAAAGACCTGCTAGGTGAAATGGAAATTCCGTCCGAGTCCCTCTTCGGGATTCAGACTTTGCGCGCCCTCGAAAATTTCCCGCTCTCGGGACGGCATGTGAATCCAGCGCTGATCCATGCTTACGGTGCCGTAAAACTCGCATGCGCCATAACCAACCATGAGCTCGGAAAACTCGACAAGGGCAGGTTTGAAGCTATTCAGCAGGCCTGCGAGGAAATGATATCGGGCAAACTTGATGAACACATTGTCGTGGACGCGCTCCAGGGTGGTGCCGGCACTTCTACAAACATGAATGTGAATGAAGTCATCGCAAATCGCGCGCTGACCATCCTCGACAGGAAACCCGGCGATTATGAATTCATACATCCGCTCGCCGATATCAACCTCCACCAGTCGACAAATGACACATATCCGACAGCCCTGAGAATCGCCGCCATCACTCTTCAGCGAGAACTGGAGAAGAAACTCGTTACATTGCTTGAGGCTTTCCAGAGGAAGGAGAAGGAATTCGCACATGTTGTGAAAGTAGGCAGAACTGAAATGCAGGATGCCGTTCTCACAACCATGGGTCGCACAATGTCCGCATACGCAGAAGCGTTCGGACGGGACCGCTGGCGCGTTTACAAATGCGAGGAGCGGCTCCGCGTAGTCAACCTCGGTGGAACTGCAATAGGCACAGGCATCACTGCTCCGCGCCAATATATTTTCCGTGTCGTTGAAAATCTCAAGAATCTGACAGGGATTGGCCTGGCCCGTGCGGAAAATCTTGTTGAGGCCACACAGAACTGCGATGCCTTTGCCGAGGTCAGCGGGATTCTGAAGGCATGCGCTGTCAACCTTATGAAAGTTTCCGGAGATCTGCGTTTCATGGCGTCCGGGCCCGATGCGGGGATAGGCGAACTGATTCTGCCGGCACGCCAGCCCGGCTCCACTGTGATGCCCGGAAAGATCAATCCTGTAATACCTGAAGCCGTGACGCAGGCAGCCCTCAAGGTCATGGGAAATGACGGGGTCATAGCAAACGCGTGCGCACTGGGGCACCTTGAACTGAACGCATTCATGCCGCTGATTGCCGATTCCCTCCTTGAAAGCATCGGCCTGCTCTCGAACTCGGCTTCAATACTCTGCACCCATTGTGTTGAGGACTTGAAAGTGAACGAGGATGAATGCCGCAGGCATGTGGAGAATTCAACCGGGGTGATAACCGCCCTTGCTGGAAGAATAGGGTATGAGCAAGCACAGGAAATAAACTGCAAATCTCGCAAATTGAAAAAAACCGTTCGGCAAGTCACTGTTGAAAAAGGGTTGATTTCACCTGAAGAATTCGACGAGCTGGTATCCGCCGAACACGTGATGAAACTCGGGAATTAAATTTAAATTATTAAACCATTGAAGATTAAGAACAGCCCTTGCGGGCTTGACTACCAACAAATACGGAATTTGTTTGTAGTTAATGCCGCGAGGCATGTTGAAAACTATGCAGAACACACCAAAAGGATTACGGTTGCACATAGGGATTTTCGGACGCCGGAACGTCGGAAAATCCTCCTTCCTCAACGCCCTCACCCGGCAGCAGGTCTCCATCGTGTCCGATGTGGCCGGAACAACCACCGATCCGGTAGAGAAACCAATGGAGCTTCTTCCGATCGGGCCTGTGCTTTTCATTGATACCGCAGGCATTGACGACACCGGCTCGCTTGGGGAGATGCGCGTCAATAAGACAAAAAAGGTTTTTGACCGCACCGATGTAGCCGTCATTGTGACAGTCGCAGATGATTGGGGGAAATTTGAAGATGAGATGGTTGCGAAGTTCGCAGAACTTAAAACTCCGGCAATCGTGGTTTTAAACAAAACCGATATTTCCAGACCTTCTGCAGCGCTTCGGGAAAAACTTGATTCATTGAAACTCCCATATGTCGAGACCGTAGCCAAAGACGGGAAAGGAATAAGCGAGTTCAGGGATATCCTCATAAAAAACGTTCCCGATGAATTCATATCGGAAAAATCAATCATCGGAGACCTACTTCCGCCCGGAAGCATGGCGATGCTTGTGGTTCCGATTGATCTCGAAGCTCCGAAAGGGCGTTTGATTCTTCCGCAGGTGCAGACCATCCGCGACATTCTGGACAATGACTCGTACTGCATGGTGGTGAAGGAGCGCGAACTTCGCGACGCACTTGAACGGCTCAAACGCCCCCCGAATATTGTCGTGACGGACTCACAGGGTTTCCTAAAGGTAGCCGCCGACACACCGAACAACATACCTCTAACTTCTTTTTCTATACTCTTTGCGAGATTCAAAGGAGATCTGGACACATTTGTCGAAGGTGCAATGGCAATCGAAAATTTAAAACCTGGCGATAAAATACTGATGGCAGAGGCATGCTCCCACCATCCGGTAGGCGAAGACATCGGCAGGATAAAAATCCCGAGATGGTTGACACAGTATGTCGGAGGGAAACTCGATTTCGAACACACTCAGGGCTGTGACTTCCCGGACGACATTAAAAAATACAAGCTGATTGTCCACTGCGGCGGCTGCACCTTCAACAGGCGTCTCCTTCTTTCAAGAATCCTGAAGTGCCGCGAAGCCGGTGTCCCGATCACAAACTACGGAGTAGCAATCGCATACTCGCTGGGAATCTTTGAACGCGCCCTGAGCCCATTCCCTGGAACGCTGGAGATTTACAGGGAAAAATCAAAATGAACTGCAGACTATCGCTAAACTCAATATAAAGGAAACCATCCATGAACCTTCGCGCTCATCATTACTTATTCCTGTCCGCATCATTGACTCTGCTCGCCCCATGCATCCGGGCGGATGTGACACTGCCGGCTATTTTCTCAGATCACATGGTCTTGCAAGCCGAGGCCCCTGTACCGGTATGGGGCTGGGCGCAGGCCAATGAACAGGTCACCGTCAGCATCGGAGAGCAAAGCAAGACCGGCAAGGCGGATGCCAATGGAAAATGGATGATCAAGCTGGACAAACTCAAATCCGGTCAAGCCACAGTTCTTACCGTCAAAGGCAACAACACAATCACCATACAGGATGTATTAACCGGTGAAGTGTGGCTCTGTTCCGGACAATCAAACATGGCGATGACGGTCAGTAAATCCAAAGATTTCGAACAGGAGAAAGCGGCTGCTGATTTTCCAAGAATCCGAATGTTTCGCGAGGCGTCTGCGGCCAACCCTTCCGTTCAGGAGAAATGCAACGGGAAGTGGGAGGTCTGCAGTCCTAATACTGTGGGCGGCTTCTCGGCGACCGCTTATTTCTTCGGGCGCGAACTGTACCAGAAAATCAATCAACCAGTCGGCCTGATAAACACATCTGTCGGCGGTACGCCAATCGAAGCGTGGACCAGCTTGGAGGCACTGAAGGGGCCCCCTGAGCTCAAGCCTACCTTCGAACACTGGGCAAAGATGGAGGCGGAGTGGGATCCAGAGAAGGAGAAGGCAAATTACGAGACACAGCTTGCGAAGTACAAGGAAGCCTTAGCCAAGGAAGGGGGCGATACGAACAAAGCGCTCCGAGCACCTCGCAAGACAGTGGCCCCTCTGACTAATCCACGTCGCCCGACCAACCTGTTCAATTCCAAGATTGCCCCTCTTATCCCCTACGCCATCCGAGGCGCAATCTGGTATCAGGGGGAAGCAAACGCCAGCCCCAACGGCCTCTACGATCTGACACTGCCGCTGATGATCAAGGACTGGCGCACCCGCTGGAACCAGGGGGATTTTCCATTCGCATGGGTTCAACTGCCAGGATGCATGAAGGCTCAGGAAAAGCCGGTGGAGGACAGTGGCTGGGCGTGCATCCGGGAGTTCATGCTTAAAAGCCTCTCTGTACCAAACACAGGCATGGCCATAACGATCGATGTGGGTGAAGCAGGGAACATCCACCCGATAAACAAACAGGAAGTCGGCAAGCGCCTGGCGATGTGGGCGCTGGCAAAAGTATACGGTCAGAACTGCGCCTCATCCGGGCCATTGCCTTCCGGTCATGAAATCAAAGGCTCCGAGATTATCTGCTCATTCAAAAACACAGATGGTGGGTTGTTGGCCAGGGAAGGTGAACTTAAGGGATTCGCCATTGCCGGCGCCGACAAGAACTGGGTCAAAGGCAGTGCAAAGATCGATGGAGACAAGGTGATCGTCTCCAGCCCGGAGGTCAAAGAACCCAAGGCTGTCCGTTACGCCTGGGCAAGCAACCCGGAATGCAATCTGTTCAACGGTGCAGGAATCCCCGCCTCACCGTTCAGAACTGATGACTGGAAGTAGAGACCAGCCAGAGATAAGCGGAAATTTTGATGGAACGCCACCGTTCAGAAATTATTTTTGAAGTTTCTTCAAAAACACCGACATGAATTCCTGGTTTCCCTTCGGTCCAAGTATCGGAGAGGGAATTACTTCCATTAGTGAGAATGAAAGTTCCGTTTCTGCAAAATTCACAACTTCATTGACGCATCTGTCCCGCACCGCTTCATTCCTTACAACTCCGCCCTTCTCGACATCCTTCCTTCCAGCTTCAAACTGGGGCTTTACAAGAATGAAAGCCAGCCCGCCGGGCTTGAGGAGCTTATCTGCAGCAGGCAGAACTTTCATGACGGAAATAAACGATATGTCCATCGTCATCACATCAACCTTTTCAGGAAGGAATGTCTCATCAAGATAACGTGCATTGACATTCTCGCGTGAAATCACACGCGGATCATTCCTGAGTTTTGAATGCAGCTGCGCAGTTCCGACATCCACCGCATAAACTCTAGTAGCGCCGTGCTGCAGCATGAGATCCGTGAAGCCGCCGGTAGAAGCGCCGACATCAAGACAAACCAGTCCTGTCATTTCAGGCAAATGTTTTTCAAGTGCTGGCAGAAGCTTATATGCACCCCTGCTCACGTATGGACAATTTTCCTCAATGTTCAAAACGGTTCCACTGTCTAGCACTTCCGAGGCTTTCTGTATCACCCTGTCGGTGCCCACCCTGACTTTTCCGGCAAGGATAAGCCGTTTCGCCTGTTCGCGACTTTCGCAAAGTCCCTGTTCCGCCAGTAGTATGTCTGCCCTAGTCTTCATGCTTGAGTTTACCTTTCTTCATCAGAAAAAAAGAAACCGGTGTACACATCCGGTTTCTTTTTTTTATAAAATTACAAATATATCGGACAATTATTTCGTAGCTGCAGCGTCTTTCTTCTCATCCTTGTTTTTTTCAGTCTTCTCCTTGAAATCCGTGACAGTTATTTTTCCATCAGCCTCTGTTCCACGGACCATGACATATTTGCCATCCAGTGCGGCAAGGCTTTTGCCTTTTTCGTCAAGGACAACGTCCACTTTCTTATCTTTGCAGACAACAGTGATTGATGTTACGGCATCGCCAGCTTTTACAACTTCAACCTTGCCTTTGATTACAGGCGATTTCTTGGCATCATCTCCTTTTGCCTTGTCACCAGCAAGAAGTGTTCCGGCACAGAAACAGATTCCCAACACTACAACCATCATTCCCGTCAATAACTTTTTCATTTCCGACCCCTTCCTTAAATTTGTTTTTAAATACTCGGTCTACACTCAGAATATAACGTAGAATCATAAATTTTATTGTCCAAAAGTTTATTTTAATTAAAAATCCATATAAAAAAAGAATGTATTTGTCCTTTGCCCAAGCAGGCATACATAAAAAGGCGAATATGATTTTTTCATGGAATTCCTAATAAAGGTGTACTATAATAACTCCTAATTGCATACACAAGAAAAGAAACGCCCCAGCAGAGTGACGCGGTTACAATCCGCTCAGGCGGATAGCCACACCACTCTGTTGGGGTGCTTTTTGATGGGGAATCAGAATTAGCACCTGATGAATCCGGCTCTGCCAAAGTAAAAACTAATGGAGTATAAAAACATGAATTTGCATGAAGTCCTTAAGAAACATGGCTATGAATTTCGCCAGCACATCGAGGAAGAAGGCTGGGGCTGGCGCAAACCCACAGTCATTGATTTGGATATGATACAACTTGACGCGATGAAATGGGGTGGCGTTCCCGGGCTGCAGAAAGCAATTGACGAGCAAAGATATCGTCCAGCCTGGGGACTGTTTACATATCCGTCCTTGGACATCACGGAGCCACTGCCACGGCGTCCGGATCTGCTCCTTGTCAGCAGCGGCAAACCATCCGCATCGGCAATAGCTCCTAAGAAGGATCCGGAGCTCTGGGCGATGGCGCAGGAATGCGTGGACACGCTAAAAACCCGTTACGGGGTGCAAGTTCCCCTTCTCGATGAATCTGATGCAAAACCGGAACTTCTCGAAACACAGCACTTGATTATTTTCGGAGGTTCACACCAGAACCGGCTGGCTCTGGAATTAGCGCTGCTGTATCGGACTTTTTTCGTGGATGCAAGCGTGCCAGGAGATGACGGCTGGATTGTCACAACCCATTGCGGAATCCATGCCTCCGGGAACAACATCGTCCAACTGGCGGCTTCCCCAGAGCACAGGGCGACAGCTCTTAAGCTTCTGTTTGATGGATTAAACACCAGTGGTGACGATCTGATTCTGAAGCATATCCACCGCATATGCCCCGGAAAGGTGATGTCTGAGCACTTTCCCTCCTGGGAAAAATTTGCAGACGGTCTGCCAAAAGGTCTGGTTCAATTACAGGGACAGTCTTTCGAAACTCCAAAGGATGTCAAAGCTCTTTCAGAACTTCTAGCCAAGGGGCTGGACAGCGGAGGAAAAGACAAGGGTTATTATAACGTAGCTCCGGTAGACATCGCCATCACCTGTGCCCGCTATTACCAGGTATCAGGCGAACCGCGCGCATTGGAACTGTTCCGGGAACTGCTGTTCCGCATGGTCGACTACTTCCTGAAAACCCCAGGAGGCGCCAGCTATCTTTCGGATTTGGACTTCCGTCTTGGAATGCTGATCCTGCACTATGGCCGACTGGAGCATGAAGAAATATTCAATGACGAAGATCGGCTGCTCCTCTCCAATTTTCTTCTTTCCTGCACCAGATCAATCCATGAATACACCATGAAGATGTGGCCTATGAAGCCGGGTAATCACAAAAGGCATAATCATCCGACATTCAAAGCCCTTTCACTTTTGTACGCCGCAAGCTATTTCAGCCGCTTCAATCTCCCTTATATCAAGGACTGGCTCGCCTATACCGAATCGGTGTTCAAATGCAGATTATGGAAGAGGAGCAAGCAGGGCGAAAACTCCAGATTATACGAACCATTTGTATTCGATCACGCGGCATCATACGCCTTTTTCACCGGCCACGGGCTGGAACTGTTCGACAAGGGCTGTTATGAGAAAATGACCGAGCGTCAGATCGCCGCTACGGATAATTTCTTCCGCGCAGTGGACTATGGAGATACAGGAATTTACATGAACCAGGTCGATTCAATGTCAGCTGGATTTCTGGCGACCAACAATGACGGGCTGTTCCGTTGGTTTGCGGGAGAAGGGTTCGCCCGCAATCCCATATACGTCAAGAATTCGATCGAAAATTTTCCAGGTCTGAGAATGGGCCAATCCGCAACTCCATCCAAAACAGGAGACTGGGAATTGATGCCGATGGATCGCACTTTCCTCAAAGAAACAGATCCGGGGTTCCCGGGCAAATTCGCCTTCGACAAGCTCGCATTCCGCACAGGTTGGGGCGATGAAGACCAGTATCTGCTGCTGGAGGGAGTGGGAGGCAAAGTAGCTCATTCCCATAACGAGGTAAACGGAATTGTGCGCCTCAACCATATGGGACGTCATTGGATTGTCTCAAACGGCTATGGCCGCCGGGTCGGCATCACAAATGCGGCAAAGGGATTCACCTCCAAGGAGAATGGCCCAGTGGATCACAACATGCTGGTGCTACATCGGGAGGACGAGATCGTCCGCGACCTGCCCATGGGCGCCCTGCTCCAGCATGGACGGAAAGGACCCTTGCTTCATTCCACAAGCGCCTTGCTTGGATATGGCGGCGTAAACTGGTTCCGCACGCTGATAATTCTATCCGGAAAGTATTTACTGGTGATTGACAGGGTTCAAGTCGTACAACCGGGACTGGAGAAGGCGCACGTGGAATGGAATTGCCTCGGCAGGGCTAGCGTGCAGAAAAACGGGTTCCGGCTGGATCAGAAAGATGTCTTCATGGACGTGACAACCGCCTCAGGCTGGAATGCCGAACAGACAATTGCAGAGCAGTCGGCCTGCTGGAAAAGCGCCTTGGACGGTGGCAGCTATCCGTACGCCAGCTTCCCTCTTGCAAAACTGGTCTTCCACATGCCTGAGTTAGGCGCAGGACAGACAAATTGCCTGGGAACGCTTCTGGCCGCGACCCGTTCACCTGAAACACAATATATGATTTCACAACCTGAACCAGGACGGATCATAGTAGAGGGACCGCACGAATTAAATATGGGATTGAAGATTAAGAACAAGGATCTGTCGGTTCGCATTAACCGAAAACAGTGCGAAGTC
>CAZION010000102.1:0-23993 GCA_964540865.1 uncultured Victivallis sp. | reverse complement strand
GTTTGGTACTTGGAGTTTGGAAGTTGGAATTTATTGAGTAATTAAAAGTTGCGACCTCTTCGGTCGCCTAATTTAACGTATAGGAATTTCAAAGTTTTGAACATCCAACATTCAACTTTGAACATCGAACATTGAATTAAAAACCGAATTCATTCGAAGTTGGAAGTTCGATGTTGAATGTTCGATGTTCAGATTATTAAAGTTGCGGCCCTTGGCCGCCTAATTAAAATGGGGTGAATGATTCATTTCAAATATTCGGGAGCGTCTTCCGCAGTTGTCATCATTACGGATATGCCGTAACGCTGGAACCTTTGAAGTTTGATTAGCTTTTCCTTTGAGAGGTCTGGGACCTGCCAGAACGAACGAAGTCCCTCTGGCGTACCTGGAACGCTGACATACGAGATGTCATCTATTGCAATGGTGCCGTGTCCTGAACCGTAAGGGGCAAGAATCCCGACTGCCGCGATGTTTTCCGGGGAAAGCATTGTCTGCCTGGTCTGCATTTCCTTGCATGCACCCTGTCCGTATACGCAAACAAAATCGGCAAACGGCACTATTGCGGAGGACCAGTTGCCTGCTGGCAAATACCTGCGTGCAAAATAAAACCCGAATGAGCCTGCCTGCCGGATGTCCGGTATGTTCACGCTTGTATTCCTGTCGGTTGTCAAGAGGTAATCATACTTTGCGCCTGGGCCCTTGTATCCGCTTTCCTTGAATGCCTGTTTCAGTGCATCGGTGGCTTCGATGTCATGCCATGGGAAATCGGTTCCTTTCGGGGAGACGAAAATGATGAAATCAACGGCGTGCGCCTTTTTACCTTCGACTTCGAAATTATAGACCGACGACTGCTGTATGGACGGGTAATCAGGTTTTATGGTGAACTTGAATGCATTCGCCCTGACGTCCCCATTTGTTTTAACGGTTATTATCTGCCCTTCTTCGGCCCAGAGGCATTCCGCCTGCAGGGCTTTCTTCCCGTTCATTCCTTCAGATATGGAATATCTGGGTGCCGGGTAATGTGTCTCCTCCTGCTGTATGAAGGGAGATGATTTTTTTATATGATCCGGTATTTGTCGTACAGTAGGATCTTTTTTCCGAAGGTATCCGAACTCGAACGGCTTTATGATCGAATATCCATGCCCCAAGGAAAAAACATTTTTAATATCCTCATCTGTTTCAAAGTCAGCTATAACTGCGATGTCTTTAACTTGTGAACTTTCAAACTTAGGGAACGGTTTGCCTTCCCCTTTTGAAATCAATTCGATTTGATCTATGTACAGGTTAGTCTCTTCCGCCGGACGTAATTTCTCGGGCAGTGCAATAAGATAAAGATAGACCGGCTCCTGGATCCAGCGGGTATAATAAACGACGGGAAGATCCGAAGTGAAATTCGGTCTTCTGAAATTTCGCACAAGCGGCTGGTTCAGGGAGAATTCCACAGTCTGCCAGGCATCATCTTTCCCGGGTTCAAGCAGTTTGGGATCGCACAGGACATCGGAATTACCGATCTGGCTGACAGGACCCCCGACAGAGATTATCGCACGGCCGGATGTGATTTTCACCTTCATGCGGATCGCGTCGGCTTCAGGAGAAAGGTACGGGCCGGATATCGTCGACAGGGATACGTTCTCCAAAGGCAGGTCCTGTTTGCCGTCCCATCCCTTCCATTTCCAGTCAAAGGCTGCCGGTATGGAGACATGCAGGCATGAACTTCCAGAATCTGTCTTAGTGGATTTTTCCATCTTGATTGCCGTGGGCTGATTGCTTTTAATATTGCCGGCGGATTCAAAATCCTGCAGCACTTTTATAACCTTGCCGTCTGTTGCAAAGACAATTGAACCAGTCAAAAACAAGCCCAAGATCAGAAGCGCGAGATATCTATTCATTGTATTTTCTTATGTTGGGTTTTTAATATTGCGTTGTTTTTAAAGTTCTTCAATCGAGCCATGTCCCTTTCCTGGTTCGAGACGTAATATTTGCCTTCTTTATTGTTCATACGCTGCTGGGAGTGATGCCGTAACGTTTTTTAAAACAATTGCAGAAATGAAATGGGCAATGCCAGCCGGTGAGACGAGCGATGTCTTTTATGAAGTAGTTTTCACTGTCAAGTAATTCTTTGGCATGGGCGAGCCGTATTTCAATAAGGGTTTGCCGAGTGGTTTTCGCAGTTTTCCTGCGGAAAAGAATGTTCAGATATTGTGGTGATACTCCCGCAAAACGCGCGACATCGCCCACTCCCATATCAGCTTTGAAATAATTGTTCTGCATATAGGATATGGCGTTGTCCAGAGGGGAGTTTTTTACCGGGACGCTTTGTCTTTTGGATGACAATTCAAGTAAGCTCAGTAAGTTATTCAATATGGATGACATTAGATCTTGGCTGATTTTTGCGAATTGTTTGGCGTTTTTCACTTTGTTCAGAGCCTGAAGAAGTTCGGGCATGATATTTAAGGACAGGCACTCTTCATCCAGGATTTGATTTTTCCAAAACTGGCTGAAGCGGGGACTGAAGTAAATTTTATGATAATTTATTTCTACTGACAAATTACACTTCTGGGTGGTGGCGTGAACTACGTTAGGAGCTGTAAAGACAACCATGTATCTGGGATTATTCCTGGATGGATTGATAAATTTCAGCTCCCACAATTTGTGGATATGAGGTTCAAAGGCAGTGGCAATATCTTCATCTTTAAGCACAGGCTCCGGCAATACTGAAAAACCTTTGTCGATGACAGTTCTTATGTAATGTGAGACGGGGCTGTTTTTAAATGACATTTTCCTCTTAGCTCCAGTTTTAGCGAACCATAAGGTGAAATTACGTTCACTAAAAATGGAAACAAATGAATTCCTGATAAAAATTCGATTTTTATAGGTTTTTGTTGTTTATATGCAGGCCATGTCGATTTTATTTATATTGTTTTTGTGATAAAGTCATGTCAAGGAAGAGAAGAGAAAAAAGGGAGAGAATGAAAGACAATTCAAATACTTTCCAATCAGTCGGAGGTGCACGGGTGAAATCAATGTCGAATCGCAACCTGTACACCGGTGACAGCAGCTATCTGTTCTTTGACCCCGAGATCTACAATCCGGACGGCGGCCCCTACACGGCGAAGGTGATTCATGATCACATCTCCCATCTGGCCGCTAACGGAATCGACACCTATCTTTGCAACCCGCAGGCCTCCGGCAACTGGTGGTTCAGCAAGCGCATGCCTACAATCTTCGACGGCTATCGGCGCGGTGATCGCGAGTTTGTGCGCCGTCAGGTGGCATGCGACGGGATAACGGCTCCAGCCGAGGCGGTGGAGAAGCATATTGATTATCTGGTCCGCTCGCTGAACCATTACCTTGATCTTCAGGAGGCAGGCATCGACTGGGTCGCCGAATGCGTCTGTGCCTGCCGACGGTATGGAATAAGTCCGTGGGTGACGGTGCGCATGAACGACATGCATGGAGCTTCGGATCTGCTAAGTTTCTTCAACGCTCCGCCGTTCCGCGATGCTGCGAACCATCTGTCCGGCCGGTGGGTCAGCACCTTGCCGGGAGGCAAGCCTTTCACTTCCTATTACTTTGCGGGATTGAACTATGCCCGTCAGCCGGTGCGTGATTTTTATATGGGCACCATCCGCGAGCTGATCGAGGAGTACGATCTCGACGGGCTGGAGCTGGACTGGTTGCGCAACCCGCTCTGCTGCGAGCCTGATGCACCTCAGGAACAGGTCGACCTGATCACTGATTTCCACGCCGAGATCCGAGACTTGACCCGTGCAAAAGCCAAGAAGGCGGGGCATTCATTCTCATTGGGGCTGCGGATTCCGCCGAACCTCGGGTTGCTTAAAAGCATTGGCATCGATGTGCGTGGCATTGCCCGCTCAGGGGTCGTGGATTTCATCAATCCGAGTAATTTCTGGCAGACCTCGTGGGATCTTCCTTATGATCGATACCGTGCGGAATTCGGAGAGAATGTGGCGATGTATGGAGTGATCGAAGGTGCACCGAACTGGGTTGAGGGTTACTCTCCAGCAGATGGAAAGAGCGGTACCCGTCTTCTGGCGACAAGCGCGGAGCTGTTGCGCGGGAATGCGGCGGGGAAGCTGGTGATGGGTGTGGACGGACTTGAATACTTCAACTTCTTCTGCGCCGATTCCTCGGTCTGGCACACCGGTAGCGCCCTTGGGAACTACGCGACTCTTAAGGAGCTGCCGCATCTGGATCGCCTGCGCGGCCAACCTAAGCATTATGCCCTTTCGACGATGCCCGGCAAATGCTGGGTTCCTCCATTCGAACAGGAGGAACAGCTTCCGGTGATTCTGGAACCGCTCTGGCGCCGCGCCTTCCGTCTGACGATGTGTGCGGAGCCGGCCACGGCCAAGCTTACGCTCCAGATAGTTGTTGAAAAGAAGGAGAAGCTGCCGCCGCTGGGCGTGAGTCTCAACGGATGCTGGCCGCGATTCGAGAGCCGGGCCACCGACCAATTGCTCTTTGCCGCCGGTGCCTTCACGCATCACTTGCCGCAACACCAGGCGTTTGATTACGACCTGCCGGTTTCCCTTGTCAGGGACGGCTGGAATGACATCGTGCTCTACAACGGCGCGAGCTGGCAGGAAAAAAGTGACGGAGCGGTCCGCGTGCTGAGTATTGAACTGGCGGTGCGGACATGATCAAGATTCTGGCAGTCGGCCATTCCATCGTAAAAGGCGCCAACGACGGGAACGAGATCTCCCTCGGCGATCCCCGGCAGCGCCCGCCCAGCCCTTTTGCACCACATCTTCCTGAAGGCGGCTGGAATCACGGCAAGTTCCAGGTGAAACCCAGATGGGGTGACGGAGCGACGGACAATATCGGCGGGCCTGGCTGGGTTGTCAGAGTGACCGATGAATTCCCGGCGGGTGCGGTGCAGGTGTTCAATGAAGGGTATTCCGGCGGCACGGCCCTGGACTGGGATCCCCAGGGCAAAAATTTCATCGGCAGGATATTTGAACGTACCGACGAGCCGCTCCCGGCTGACATTGACCTGGCTGTGGTGGCTATTATGGTGAATGACATTTGGACACCCAGCATACGCATCCTAACACTGCGGGAATGATTGCGGCGGCAAAGGCTTTTGCCGAGTACCTGCGGAAAAACGTTCCACTTTCATGAGATAGGAGAAAAAATAATGATGAAGACAAATTCAGGTGTTGCCTTTGCGATGCTTCCTAAGCAAGCCGGAGCATCGGCGCCGACGTTGCTGCTCTTTTCCTCGACCGGGAAAGAGACTCTCTCTGTTGAACCCTATTGCCTGGTCGGCCGACTTCTGCATGCGCAAGGTTGGAATGTGGTGTCGTTGGATCTGCCCTGTCACGGTGCCGACCGCCGCGCAGGTGAACCGGAAGAACTTGCTGGCTGGGCGGATCGCATTAGGAAAGGAGAGGATATTGTTGCAGCCTTTCAGACGCGGGTGAACGACGTGATTGCACACATGGTCTCCGCTGGTATTGCGGATCCTGCACGCATTGCAGTTGCCGGCACATCACGCGGAGGATTCTTGGCCTTTCACGCAGCTGCTGGGAACCCTAAGATCCGAGCGGTCGCCGCATTTGCGCCGGTGACGGATTTGCTGGCATTGAGTGAATTTGCATGTCACGAGCAGAATCCGCTGGCTCAGCGCCTGGCCCTGGTGAACTATGTAGAAACTTTGTCCGACCGCTCATCTTGGATTACCATAGGAAATGCTGACAAGCGCGTGGACACCGGCAAGGCTGTAGCTTTTTCCAGCGCGCTTGAGAAGGCCAGAAATGCCCGTTCCCTGGCATGCGATGTCACATTACGCATGCTTCCCGTTCCGGGGCACTGCAGCGATCCGCAATGGCACTACGAAGCGGCGGAATGGTTCCTGCAGACAGTCGTATCCACCGTGCGTACTCTGCCGGCAGCGGATCATCCTCTGGCAGTGCCGTGTACAGTCTTCCCGCCTGTCGTGAAGCCTGGGCGGAAAGCAGGGATGGTTGTCCACCTGTATGGTTATGGCGGATCGCATTCTTTCTACAATATGATACGCCCATGTTATGCAAAATTGCGGCGAAGTCTGCGTGAATCCGGCTATTGGCTGATTGTGCCGGATCTCGGCCCGTCGCACTGGATGAACGCGCGCTCCGTGGCAACCCTCGACTCCATTATTGCCAGCATGGTGGCGGAAGGCGCAGTGGAGCCAGACCGGGTGCATTTACTGGGCACCAGCATGGGTGGCGGCTCATCTCTCATATACGCGAGCCAGCGTCCAGAAACAGTACGCTCAGTCTGTGCCATCTTTCCGATGACGGATCTGGAGGTATGGACAACGGAAAGACCTGGGTATCTGAATCCGGTAGCACAGGCGCATGGAATTGACACTGCCCGTGCGACTAACGCACTTCACGACATTTCGCCGATTCATCACATTGAGGCGTTCTCCAAAATACCCATATTCCTACTGCACGGGGAAGCCGACCAGACCGTGCCAGTGCATCACAGCCTGGATTTCGCCGCTGCGCTGAAGGCCATTGGCGGAGATGTTGTCTGCCATGAAGTTCCAGGCGTTAAACATGACGACGGGATTGCCGCTGGCTGGCAGGAGGAAATTTTTTCTTTCATCATCAAGTCTGGAGCAGTCAGAAAGACAACCAAAAGTTAACCATAGAAGGACAATCAATGCAAAAAACGTTATTGGCCATTGACGAAATATCTCTTCCGTTGCGCAAGAACGTCTGCCTTTACCTGAGCAAACCGACCGTGCGCCAGGAACCGGTGCTCGTGCCGAGTCCGCTCGAGAGCAACGCGCCCGACAATCTGGCAACGCATTTCTACGGCACGGTACTGCACGATGCTGGCAAGTTCCGGATGTGGTATTACGCCTGCCATCGCGGCAAGAACCCCGACTGGCCGCCGCGTCACATGCAGCAGGTGGCGAAAATGCCGAGCTGGCTCATCGGCGTAAAGAAGGGCCATGAGATCTATCAGGGGCCGTTGTGCTATGCCGAAAGCGATGACGGGATTAAATGGACAAAACCTTCTCTTGGACAAGTGCTGTTCAAGGGAAGCCGTGACAACAACGCACTTGCTCTGCCGCATACGGTTGTCAGCGGTGCAACGGTGATCCGCGACGACGATGATCCCGATCCGGCTCGACGCTACAAGATGGTCTATCAATACTTTCCCGATCAGACCGAACCACCGATCGAGGAGTACGGTACCAGTCCCAGCATGGCCTGTGCGGTGTCACCAGATGGACTTAAATGGACGATGACGGCGATACCTTTTGTCAACCAGTTTATCGAACACTGCTCGTTTATCAAGCACAACGGACGATACATAGTCCATTCACAGGTTTTTCCAGGAACACCATGGGGCGGAGCTGTCTATACCGAGGGAGGTGCCGGGGGCGGACGCAGCGGTGTGACCCATTCCACCTATGACTTCGAACACTGGCCCGATCTCTGGGAGAGGTCGTTTGCACTTCCAGAGCCGGGAGATCCGGCAAAACGCAATTCGGACAATTGCTATGATCAGGTGCATCTTGGAGTGGGAGCGGCAAGCTTTGGTAATGTATGCGTCGGGGTTTACGGATTGTGGCACAGCCAGGCTTTCGGCGAAAATTTCGGAAAGATCACCTGCGACCTTGGGCTCGTAGTTTCAAATGACGGCATCCGTTTCCGTGATCCCTCGTCCACGCCGGGGAGGGTCTTCATTCATCACGATGAATCGCCGGCGACCCCAGTCCCCGGGCACAATGAATTCAACACGATCCTGTGTCAGGGGAACGGCATCCTCAATGTCGGAAATGAGACCCGTATCTACCATGACCGTTGGCGCAATGTAGGTCAGAAGGCCGAGGACATTGCCGAGTATTACCGTGCCGAGGTGGCGCTTGCAACTCTGCCACGCGACCGCTGGGGTGCGCTGGGCCTCAATCCCGGAGCAGAAACTGGCGAAATCGTCTCCGCCCTGCTAACCCTGCCGGAGAAAAATTGCGAATTTCGCATCAACGCTGATGGAGTGGCAGGCCTGACTGTTGACCTTCTTGATGAGAAGATGCGCCCCTTCCCCGGCTTTGCAGGCGGTAAAGTCACCGGTCCGGACGGGCTGGATTGTCAAGTCAGCTGGAAGGGTCATGCATTGTCCGAACTCGGTGGCAACTCTGTCAGAGTGCAAATTAGCTTGCGGCGTACTGGCGATGATTTGCCACGGGTTTACGCAATTTATGTTAACTGGGAGAAGACATGAGGATTTCCAATGTTAAAACCCATCTGTTGACCGGACCGTGCACGAACGATCCGTTCCTGTCGAAAGCCCGCCGTGTGCGGAGTGCGGCATTCATCGAGATTCACACTGACGTCGGGATCTGTGGACTCGGAGAAACATATGCGGGTTATTTCTGTCCGGAAACTGTCCCGGCCATAGTGGAGTTTTTCAAGCCGATCCTCATAGGGCAGAGTGTGGACGATATTCCAGAGTTGTGGAAGCGGATGTACCATTGCGGCAATTTCTGGTGCCGCGTTGGCTTGGGTGTGTCTGTGCTTAACGGCATTGAGGCTGCGTTATGGGACCTCAAGGGTAAGCTGGAGAACAAGCCCGTGTATGAACTCCTGGGCGGTTGTCAGCACGAGCGCCTTCCAGCCTATGCAACAGGCGGACCGTCAAACTACCCTTATGACGAACTCTCACGCAAGATCGAATTCTACATGTCCCTCGGTTTCAACGGTGTGAAGCTTGGTGCCGGAGCACATACACCCGAACGCGGTTTTGAGATTGCCTTTGAGCCGGACAAGGCTGCGGATTTCGAGGCGCGCAAACTGGAGTTCGTACGCAAACGCTTCGGACGCGAGCTTCGCGTGATGCTCGACGGGCATATGGGCAACAGTCCCGGTGTGACATGGACGGTGGCGACCGCCATTGCTGTCGCGAAAGCGCTTGAACCTTTCGATCTGTTCTTTCTTGAAGAACCGTTGCATTACACTGACCCGTGGGCATATGCTCAGTTATGCGAGGCCACCACTACGCCGATCGCCGGAGGGGAATGCCTGACTGCGGTTTACGAATGGCGTGTGTTCGTTGAACGCGACGCATTCGACATCGGCCAGCCAGACGCTTCATTTACCGGTGGTCTCGGCGAGTTCATGGCGGTCAGCCGCATGCTCGCGGAGCGTGGCCGCAAGATTGCCACCCACGCCTGGGGCGCAGGCGGATCCCTGATGCAGAACATACATGCGGGGTTCGCAGCATCGAACACGGCGATTCTCGAAATAGCCCCTGCCTATGGCCCACTTCATAGTGAAGTTATCGGAGACAGTTTCGTGATGCGAGACGGGTATGTGCTGCCACCGGCAAAGCCAGGGTTGGGCATTGAGTTGACAGAGGCTACCAAAAGCCGTTTTCCTTTTGTTCCAGGCAGCGGCGAATTCAACAGCGTCCCCGGAAAGATTCTGCCGGAAGAAATGGAGGCGAAGTCTCATGCTTAAAATACTTGTTGATCTGCGGGTGGATGACGAAGGGCTGCGCCGATTGAGGGCGTTGCCTGATGTACGGGTGGAGCTGGTTGACAAACCGGAGGAGTCGGAAAAGCGTCCGCTGCCGGCGAAATTGCTGGCCGATGTAGATGTGCTGGCATGTACTATTCCGCCATCAAACTTAGAGGATATGCGTTCGTTGCGATTTGTGCAGATCGCGTCAGCGGGCTACACCCAGCTGGTCGGACTTGGCCTGCCGCAGCGCGGTGTGCGCGCCTGCAATGCGCTTGGAGTTTTTGATGTGCCAATTGCCGAGTGGAACATTGCAATGATGATAAACCTCCTGCGCGACCTGCGCGGCATGATCCGCAACCAGGACCAGGGCGTGTGGGATCGCGATATCCGTTTTCAGCGCGAAATTCGCGGGCTGACAGTTGGTTTCTGGGGCTACGGCGGCATTGCGCGTGAAACCGCCCGGCTGGCAAAGTCGATAGGCATGAAAGTGCATGTGCTCACCCGCAACGGAGTCAAGCCCAGGACTGACTCATACCAAGTCACCGGAACAGGAGATCCAAAGGGCGTACTGCCGGATAAGGTTTTCTCCATGGATCAGAAAAATGAATTTCTAGGCGGACTCGATTTCCTGGTTCTGGCAATGCCGTTGACTGATGCTTCGAAAGGTATCATTGGTAAGCCGGAGCTGCGTGCACTGCGTCCGAACGCATACGTGTTGAACCCGTCGCGAGGTCCGCTGATCCAGGAACAGGCGCTCCTGCAGGCGTTGCGCGAAGGCTGGATTGCTGGTGCGGCTCTCGACACGCATTACCATTACCCGATGCCGCCCGAGCATCCGCTCTGGCATCTGCCGAACGTCATCATGACCCCGCACATATCCGGCTCCAGCGGCAGTCCTTTCTTCCTGAAACGGGTCTGGGATATTGTCGTGCAGAACGCAGAACGGCTGCAGCAGAACAAACCCCTGCTGAACGAACTCACCGCCGAACAGCTGAATGGAGCATGAAGAACGAACATAGGAAATAGGATTGGTTTTCCAGCTGAAGCCGGTACTCCAAACGCATTAGTTTAGCAGACCACGCTCTGTTGTCAGGATAAAACCGCTCGGAGTTCCGCCTTTATGCGGAAGAATTTTACCGAGTTTATATTCTAGGGAACCGCTAGGATTGCAACTTAGCATTAATCTGCCGCAGGTGGTGTTTGCACCCAGTTTATTGTTGGATAATCTTTCCAGCCAGAAAGTTCTTGCGTCCAGAAAGGGGTGTACATCACTGTGGCCGTGTTTGGTGCATTGGTCACAGTATTCTTGTTCCGGTTATCACCGTGCCCATCGACATATACGACATTGAACGAATTTCCATTCTGATGCCGTAAGGCGACGCCATACGAATCGGTCTGCCACACCGGGGCACAGAGTTTGCTGAAGACGAACGTGTTGGTGTCAGCAATATAGGCGAGCCTCTCGGGACATCTGAAATTCGGTCCTTTAAGAAACTTGTACTTATAGTTTAAGTTCTGATTTACACCTACTGAATAGCAACTTGGCCTTGAAGTATCCTCCGGGCAGGCGAATGCGCTGCGTCCGACTCCAGCCGCATTTCCATTCCATCCCAGCTCAGGCTGATTGGGTCTACCCAGATATTCCAAAAATATGAGACCGGTTTTCCAGCGGAAAAACACATTGCCTGGGACTGCGGCTTCATCAGGCAGAAGCCAGCCGAAATCATTGACGTAGAGCATGGATGCAGTCCCGAGCTGTTTCAAATTGCTGAGGCAGCTTATCTGCCTTGCCATACCTTTTGCAGATTTCAGCGCCGGCAGCAGCATCGCCGCCAGAATTGCGATGATCGCAATTACAACCAGGAGCTCTATTAGTGTGAAAGCATTTTCTTTTTTTGATTTTCGATATCCGATTTTATTTTTATATCTTAAATCGGCAATTAGGTGATGTCCGAAAATTTTCGCAAACATTTTCATGCTCCTTTAAATTAGGCGGCTGAAGCCGCAACTTTTAAAAGTAACACAGGCTTCAGCCTGTTGTTAAGTAAAAGGAAAAAAGAAATTGCAGGCTAAAGCCCGCATTACCTAAACTTTGAAATTCCTTAATCCGTTTTCTCTCATGTCATAGCGGTCAGCCAATCCAGACTGAATCTGGCAAAGCGGATGCGCTCATAGGGATGTTTTTCACCGCATTCATAGAGAAGGGCGATGGTCTTGTCTGGAAGGACGGCCAGACATGAATACGCCGAAAGCCCTGGATTGATGGTCCGCTTAATCGGCCATGACATCCCTTCGTCATAACTCAGACGTACCGTCATGTTCTTCCGCTCCTTGTGATCTTCGCTTCTGGAAGTGACATCAATGTTTGAAAAGAGAAGGATGTTCCGTCCGCACTTTTCATCGTCCAAACTATAGCGTAAAATGCTCCCCTGGCATGGATTCTCGTTCAAAGCCTGAGCGAGAACCGGGTCTGACCAGGTTTCCCCGCCATCCTGGCTGACAGCCGTGCCGCGGCATCCAGCGGAAGGGCCCCGGTAGTTCTGCTCCCTCCAGTTCAGCATCAGCGATCCATCCGCCAGTTCAACCACCTGTGATTCATTGGATGTATTTGATTTCACCGGTTTCCCCATACGCCAATTCCGTCCTCCATCATCGCTGTATACTGCCCGTCCGGAGCAGGTGGCCTGATCATGATCCCCTGCAACAAGCCGGCTGGAATCCGGATTTTTTTTAATATCGAAGGTCTTGGTGCCTCCGGGAATGATGATGCGGCCATTGCGCATCTTGATTCCTATGCCCGGCCCTTGGACGAACGTATCATCGCAGTTTGATATTTTTTCAGTGATGTCAACTGGCTCCGTCCAAGTCACTCCGTCATCGGAGCTGGACAGAAGCAGATAGCGGTGGCGACCACGTCCGGTCTTGTGGGCGTTCATGCAGAACAGGAGGATGTTTTTACCGTCAATCACAGGGCATGGATTCATGATCGCTTCGATTCCGCTGCCGCGCAGAACTGTCTGCATTGACAGCCAGCTTTGTCCGCCGTCAACACTTCGTTTCAAGACTAAATCCGTAGGAGTGGCATCGTTGCAGCTCTCTTTGCGGGCTTCACAGAAGGCCAGCAGTGTTCCACTGGGCGATGTCAGCAGGGAGGGAATCCGGTAGATTGCAATACCGTCCGTTCCTGCCGTAAAAAGATCCATTTGAGTGCAGTCCATTTCATCTCCTCTAAAAATACTATGCAATTATTTTTGTCTGTTCTTCAGCTCATTGATTGATGCCACACCTTCATCCACCATCTTTTCTCCGGCGCCAGATTCAAGAAATGAGGATTCAGTCGCACCGTATCCGCCGTCCTTGATCGCCTGTATGGTCGGTATGTATATTGCAAATGGCGTTCCGGTGCCGCAATACGCGAGATCGAAAAGGAAGGTGTTTGCGACAGGGGATTTCCTGACAAGATCAAGCTGGTGCTGGATGAAAGGTTCGCCGGGAATGGTCACTATTGCGATGTCGTCATTGATCAGCATGGTCAGGATGCCGACGTCGGAGGTCTTTGTCTTGTCATCACGGCGACCTAGCGTAAGAACACTTTCCTTCACCTTGATTGAACCTCTTGCATTTTTACTGGGTTCAATTTGTTTTGCCGCGCTCAACGCTCCTTTCCCAAGCGATATTCCTGCTTGCCGGGAGATGTTCAAGGCATGCTCCCCAAGAAGGCTCATTTCATATGGATCAATGTCCCCCTCAGCACCCTGGATGAACATTGCCATGCATTTGTCTCCCAGTTCCTTTTCGACATAATCGCACATCGCGCCCGGGAAATCAGGGGAAATAAAACCCGCTTTCATAAGGGTGACGGCATGGCAGGCGTAATTGACCAGGAGGGCGCGTGGGGTGCCTGAAGCATCATCAATCCGGATGACCCCGACTGTCGGATCGACTGGATTTGTCGGAATTCGTTCTGGATTGGCCCACAGCATCTCGACTTTTCCGTCCGGCTTGACGAGCCGCCGGTTGTGCGCCATGTAGGCGCTTTCAAAAGGGGCTCTTTTAGCCGAAATGCGCGCGGGGAAGAGATTTTTCTTTGCCTCGCCTATCGCGGCGATGACCTTATCTTCGGCATCCTTGTACCAGGGATCTTCTGGAAAACTCAGATTCAGCACCTCGGCGGGATCCCCCATCCGGGTCCACGCCGGATTCGCCGTGCCTTCCGGATGGATTTTCGTGCATCCACCATTCTGGTATCCACCGGAATGCGTATGGGTGCCGCAGAGGATGACGTGGTTCACTTTCCATTTCTCTTTCGCTTCCTTGATTACCCTGGCGGAGGGAAAGAAGATCATGTCTGCGGAAACAATCGCCACTGACAAATTCCCGTCCTGCAATACGATAACCCGCGCAAAGAGGCGGTCCTTTATGTCTTCTGCAGCAATTGTTTTTTTCCCGCGCACATCACCCGCCTTGTAGGTAATGTCGGCCTTGGCCGTTCCAGCCAAGAGCCGTCCCGAATCATCCGCACCGTAGGAATTGCCTCCCATGCCAACGAGCACGATACCCATGATAAGCCTCAATATTTGTTTTTTCATTTTTATCCTCCTTGTTATTTACGTCCCGCCAGTTTATTTGCCTCGTTGAATTTAGCCATTGCCTCTTCTTCCTTTCCCAGCCCGGCATATGCCTGTCCGAAGGCGCGGAGGACTGGGACACGATAGTATTCCTTCAGCTGAGCCAGGTCTTTGAAGTTTTCGAGCGCCTTGAGGGCCTCATCATATTTCGCGCTGTTTATACGGATGCGCGCCACTTCCAGGGCCGCACCCACGCCGCGTTGCGGCGGCTTTGACGATTCGATAATTATCTGATAGGTATCAATGGCCTTTTGTTCGTCCTTCAGATTATTGTAATAGTTGGAGGCCATGGCCATCAGGTATTTCTCATTGAGCGCACTGCGTTCCAGCGCCATCTTGAAGTCCGCCTCCGCCTCTTTCCCCTTGTCTGGCTCCTTGCCTTTCTTGCTTAACGCATAGGCAGCCCCGCGCATGTATAAGACTTCGCCGGCGATATCCTTGGGAAAACCAGAGATGTCCTCATCCTTGAACTGCCTGATCAATTCTCCGCTTTGCCCGGTCTCCATCAGAATCAGCATCCGGCATTTGACAGAGACCTCTTTAAGGGGAATTTGATTTGCCAGCTCGATTGCCTTGGGTATCATCTTCGGGTCACTGTGCCTGAGGCGGAGGGCGCAGTACGCTGCATTTTCGAGAACTTCCGATTTCTCCCCTTCGCCCAGCTTCATTTCGGCCAGACTGGTGAAGGCGGCCAGCGCCTCGGCATTCTTATAGGCCTTCATCAGCCCCATCGCGGCCGCCTTGCGATCAGATATTTCATCAGCCAGCGACATGCCCATGCTCCACAGCGTGACGATCACGATATAAACAACACATCTCATATTGGAATACATATCAACTCCTTTATTTATTCTGATGATCTTATTTCCTGCCGGACATTTTCCAGTATCTTTTTTAAGCCGTTTATTTCAGAGCTTATTGTTAAGGTTTTGCGTAGCAAAACCTTAACAATGGTCTTTTTCGTTTCATTAGTGTGTTTCGTGGTTATGTCATTCTGTGTATTCAGTGTGTTCTGTGGTTTCATAGTTTTGGTTGCGGCGTAAGCTGCTCCAGGATGTTCCGACTCACGCACTTTTCCTGTTTTGTTGAGATGCGTCATCGCGTGCCGGACGTTTGGTGGCGGCTTCAGTCTTGAGGCTCTTGCGATACCATTCTAGGAATCCATAAAGCACGCAGGAATGCTCAAGATGCTCGCGCATGCACTGCTCGGCCCGGGCAGGGGGGCCGGCGATGATGGTCTCCACAAGATGGCGATGATCCGGAGGTGGCACTGGCGACTTTTGGGCTGATGCCCGCATTGCTTCGCACATCGCCACTTTTACACGGTAGACATTCATCCGCTCCAGTTCCTTCTTCAATTGATGGCAATTTGCCATCTCGGCCAGAAGTTGATGGAAGTCCACATCCACCGGATACCTGATTTCGCGGGGCTTGTTCCGCAGGCGGTCCGTCTTCAGCGCGGCGGCCCTCAAGTGGGAGGCATTGCGCGGATTCATGCTCTCGCATGCCAGCCTGGCGATCTGGCATTCAAGGGCGATTCGCCAATTCACCATGCCCCATATCTCCTTTGCGTCTATCCGGCATATCCGTGTGCCAACCCGTGGTACGGACTCCGCCAGCCCTTCATCCTCCAGGCGCTTGATAGCCATCCCGACCGGCAGCTTGCCAATCCTGAGCCGCGAAGCCAGCTGGCGGTGGCTGATAAAGTCATTCATTTGGATTTCACCGGCCGCAATCATGTGCAGCAGCCGCTGATAGGCCTGGTCGGCCAGCTTCACAGGCAGATCTTCGTCTTTCTTAAGCATTAATATTCCCTTCATCCGATTGTTTCATTGGAATGTAATACCAACTGATATATCAACTGTAATGACAGATCATGCAAAAATCAAATGACATGGGAAGGTTTTTTGGAAGGACTATTTGGACCGGAGAGAATCTCCCCAGTTCCGGAAAATCACTTCGCGTAGGGAATCGTCATTTGCCGCGGCTTTCAGGAAAATGATGGAATTTTCATCATGGAGCATGGCAGCCCTGAGGCTTGCTACAAGATATTGGCCGAATGTCTTGCGCCTTAGGGGATCTGTTTTCCCGCAGGCCATCTCGGCAGCAAGGCTTGTAGGATTTTCAGCATCCGCATGCGAGGCGTTCTTGACTATCATGGAGAAGGCCGGACCTTTGAGAGCGGAAAAAATATTTTTTGCATTCCCTCTGGCATTCCAGGGTGAAGGTTCCGCCCGAAGTATGAAGCAGGGAATGTCCAATGAACCTGCCGCCTGTTCAGCCATGGGGTCTATTCCAACCGGATCGAGTCCGACCCAGCACGACACGGCATTGTCCCTGGCGGCAAGCAAGGTGGAAAATCCGCCTGCTGAAAATCCGACAAGGGCGGTGCTTCCCGATGGTTTCGACTGCCTGGTCAATTCTCCTTCCTGTATTTGTTTCATCAGCTCGGAAATGGCCTTTGCGTTTCGCTGATGATCCGCCAGGTACGGGAGATCAGGCACGGCGACGATGAATCCTTCCCCGGCCAGCATCGCCGCCCATCCTGCCATCGTCTTCCTGTTACGCAGGAATCCGTGTGCGAGGATCACCGCTGGCGCCTTGATATTTCCAGCCGGCAGGTAGAAATCCACTTTGACCTGCCTGCCTGATAACCTGATATTTCCCTCGTATTTGCAGACTCCGTCGGATGGAGATACATCAGGGATGTGCAGTAAGATATAGAATGCTACGGCAAGGGCGATGGTGGAAAACCCCAACAAGCAGGAGAATATTGTGATCCAGCGCCTGTTTTTCCGCCATGAGGATGAATCCATGTATTTCATAGTGAGTATAAGTTAGCCTTTGGAAATAGGACTATCAAGGTACACGCAGGAGATGCTTTTTCAGGACGGTTAGTTCCCTTTTGTCATGGGTTCCTTGATTTATATTACTCATCTGGGTATTTTCCTTTTTATATGATAATCAGAATTCCTTTCAATTGGTTAGCTGTCCTGATCATTATGATTTTTATGGGAGTGCAACGTATGGCATATGCAGACAAACAAGAATGTTTTGTGTCACCCGAAGGCGATGATTCCTGGTCAGGCCGGCTGCCCGCCGCCAATCCTGATCGCAGCGATGGTCCGTTCCGGACACTGAAGAAGGCTGGTGATGTAATGCAGCCCGGGGAGATTTGCATCTTGCGCGGCGGGGTTTACCGCGAAACGCTGCGTCCATCCTGTTCAGGCACAGCCGCAAAACCAATAGTGTTCCGTGCGTTCCCTGGCGAAACTCCTATCTTGTCTGGAGCTGATCCGCTTGGTGACTGGCGTGATGAGGGCAACGGCCTGTGGAGCGCAACGCTGGGTTGGGATCTTGCGGACCGCAACCAACTCTTTGCAGATGATAAAATGCTGGCTGAAGCGCGCTGGCCGCGAACACAAATTGCTGCCGACGTCATGTTCAAGCCTGTACGTGCCATAGCCACGGCTGGCACCGCTACGAGTCTGACCGATCCTAATCTCCCGGGAGGTGTTGATGCCTGGAAGGATGCATTGCTCTGGTGCGCTGGGGGAGCCAAGTGGATCTGCTGGGCATCCCGTATCACCGCGTTTGACCCAGGCACGCATACGCTTTCCTTCGAGATAAAAAAAAGGACCACCGATGTGGACTGGTATATGCCCGAGAAGGGCAGTGAATATGTAATCATCGGTGCGCGTGCCGCACTTGGATCACCCGGCGAGTGGTGGTTTGACAGAGCGACAAAACGGATATGGCTCTGTCCGCCTGCCGGCTTTGCCACGCCAGACAAAGCAGGAGTGGTAGCCAAGCACCGTATGACCGCAATTGACTTGCGTGCCCGCAGCCATGTTCACCTGCAGGGGCTTCATTTCTGTGCCGGTGGGATTATGACGGATGCGGAATCCGCATATCTCCGCCTGGAAGGCTTGCGCGGCGAGTATGTCGCGCATTCATATGCGAGGGATGTCAGTGCTGATGCGGTTGTCATCGACGGTCATCACAACCTGCTGTTCAATTGCGAATTTCGCAACAGTTCTGCGGCGTTGGTCCAGATTTCCGGCACAGATCAGCGCATAGTCAATTGCCTTATTGAAAACGGGAACTACGGCGGCATGTGGAGCGGCGCTGTGACCGTTTCCGGACGCCGGCAGCTGGTACGCTACAACACCGTGCGTCACTCCGGCCGTGACCTGCTTAGCCTGCATGGACTTACGGAAAGCGTATTGGAATACAATGACTTTTCATTCGCCGGCTGGCTGAACCACGACTTGGGAATCACCTACGGGCACAATACGGATTTCGGAGGCACGCGCATCCGCTGGAATCACGTGCACGACTGCGTCGCCCATGGTTTGGCCCAGGGGATTTACTTCGACCACTGCAGCCACAATGTCGTGGTTCATGACAACCTCTTCTGGAATATTCCAGACATGCCGGTGCAGATCAACAATCCCAGTTATTTCAATCTGGTCATGAACAACACTGCGTGGCAGACGAACACTCGCACCCGCAAGATAATCACTTATGACCATTCAAACCGGCAGGATCTTTATGGTGCCCAGTTCTTCAATAATGTCTTCAACGCCCCGTTTGAACTACCGGCGGACGTCCGGTTTGCTGGAAATCAGATCGTGGCAAATGCTGGTGGCTCCGCACCCGATCTCCAGTGGAAGGCAGGTCGTGACACTGTTAATCCGTCAGATCCTGAAGCCTTGGTAGAGTGTCCCTTGATCCCGGGCATGAACCTGCTTTGCAATCCCATGTTCGAACGCGGCAGTTTGGAAGGCTGGATTGCCGGGCCTGACGGCCGCACCGAAATTGTTGCTGGCAATGGATGGGGCAACAAGGTTAATGGATCAGATCGGAATTTTGAGACCGGCACCAGCAAATGGGAACTCCGTCTCACGGAAGGCGGCAGTGTAGCGCAGACCGTAAAAGTGCTGCATCCGAAACAGCGTTATCGTCTATCAGGCTGGCTGCATGTTGCTGCATCGGGGCAGGGAGTGGAATTGCAGGTGCGCGATTTCGGCGGGAAAGAGATTTCTGTCACCTGCAGCGCTGTAGAATGGACGCGCGTGGAACTTGAATTCACGACTGGTCCGGACAGCAGTTCCGCCACCGTCGAGATCCGGCAAGTTAACTCGGCATCACCCGCCCAGTCCTGGGCAGATAATCTCGGATTAGTTGAGATTGAGTAAAAAAGATGTTGGCGAAACACGGGACTGTGCCACTTAATTTTTTTATTCCCATATCATCTAGTTTAGTGATTTTGAGGGCGTGTTTAAACTGCTGGTTGAGAAAAAAGCTTTCAAGATCGCTTTCGTGTTGGATTAGTAATCAGCAGGAGCGTGTTTCCGGAAAGAAGCCTAGAATATTTTCAGACCGTCAATTTCCTCAAACATATTAAGGTTCTTAAGGAATGTTTCCGTCTCTTTCCTGTTCCAGCCACCGGCAAGGGAATCAAGGTCATCGTATTTCCTGAAAAAAGGTTTCTTGTCAGTTCCCGTAGCCTGTTTCAATGTCCAAGATCCAATCAAGACACGCTAAAGCCGTGAACTCCAACTAATTTCAACTTCTAATTCGTAATTTCTAATTAGTAATTCATAATTCGGCTGTTCGATATTCGATTGTTCAAGAGTTGCGGCGTATTGGTCGCCTAATTAAAACACCCCTAAACCTTAAAAGTTTCCCTGATGACCAGTTCGGAATTGACTTTTATCGAGACTTTCCCTCTGAATTCCTCAAGCCATGACTTGTCGCAGATCAGCTTGCCGAAAAGTTTGCCGATCTTCTGCATGGGCACCGCCATGGAAGTAAGATTGTAGGAACGGAATAGCGGATTGTCGTCAAATGTAATTAGTCGGTAGTCAGCCGGAATGAATAAATCCTGCTGTTTCGCAAAGTCTATGAATTGTGCGGCATATTGGTTATGGACTGCGACAATCACCATGTTCCCCCGGAATTTTTTAATCAGTTCAAGCGCCCTGGAAAATCCGTCGGGAATGGAGAGAATATTTTCCGGTGCCGATATTGCTTTCCCGTTGCCCCGCTGCAACCCGATCAGCAACCCTTCATATCTCTTGATCCCCCAGAAGGTCTTTCCCGATTCCTCGTTAATCATTGCCACATTTTGGCATCCGTGCTTTTTTAAGAACGTGCCCAGGGCGATTCCGTCTCCAAAGGGATCCATGGAAACGAATGAGACCATGTCCAATGGCATGGGCTCGCCGCTGCGGTTGAGCATATATACCGGCATCTGGAAATCCAGCAGCAGATCACCGTTTTTCCTTAAAAAGACGGCATCGTCTCCCGCGTCAGGGAAAATCACCAGAGCTGAGGCTCCGGCACTTGAAATCTTTTTCAGTAACGCATCGTAATCTTCTCTGGTGCTGTTTGAAGGAATACTTTCATACATGACGGAATATCCGGCAGAAGCTATTTCCTTTTCAAGCGCCTGGAACGAAGTTTCATTCCAGTGGATCCAATGCGGAGTCTGTGAATATAGGACATATATGATGCGGTTGGCTTCCAGAGCCAGTCTGGATACCAGATTCTGATCGATGTCGTTCCGGAGCACAGTCCCTACACGTTTTTTGCGTATTACCAAACCTTTTGACTCAAGCAGTTTCACTGCATGATGGGCGTTCATTCGGTTGGTTCCGAAAGCCTCGGCAAGCTTGATTTCTGGTGGCAGAGGCTCCCCTGCCTTTATTTCCCCACTGCTTATTTTGGCAAGCAGGCTTTGGCATATCTCTCTGATTATATCATTCATTTGTTCAAATATATTTAAGAGTTAACAATTATTATATAACACAGGCATAATATCTGTAGATTTAAAATATGATTCATTCTGAATTTTAACATATCATTGAACAAATATAAAATCAATTATTTTTTTAAGCCATTGACAAATTAATAAACATATCGTATAATTGTTAAATAAAATAAAACAATTAAACATATATTCGAGAAGAAGGTGCATTATGAGGGCAAGCAATCTTGATATCACAAATCAAAAATTGAATATCGCGAATAGATTCACACTTATCGAGCTCCTCGTTGTAATTGCGATTATCGCAATATTGGCCAGCATGCTGCTACCGGCGCTCGGCAAAGCTAGGGGTACGGCAAAATCCATTCATTGTCTGAACAATTTAAAGAGCACATTCCTTGCAGTGTCAATTTATTGCGACGACTACAGAACTTTCAGGATACCAAATCCGGCTGATGATCTCACTCCGGCTTTGACCATTAACAAATACTGGAATTACACACTAATGCTTACCGGATACGTAGGATTTCCAAAAGGGTTCAGTGAAAGTTATTTTAATATGACGGGAAGTCCGGTGCCAGGGATATTTGAATGTCCGGAGGCAATAGACCATTCAACATCTACCACATGGCGTGGGTGTCATTTTGGCATAAACTTTAAACTGAGCGGGCGTGACCCGAATTTTTGCTGGCCTTGGAACAAAGAACTGCCAAGCCCGGAAAAGACCTGTTATTTCGCAGATAAAATGTGGGCGACTGAGGCATTTGTATCACACGGACAGGATGCCAATGGGGAGCATACGGTTTTCCGCCATTCGGGGAATCGAGCTGCGAACGCCGTTTTCCTGGATGGTCACGCAAAAAGTATGAATAGGTATCAACTTCCGATGGACAGCACATATTCGGATCCCGGCGGATATTACTTCTGGCGCGCCAGATGGAATCCGAGTACACGCACAACTTGGAAAGATCTTCCAGAATAATATGGCATCAGCTTACACAAATAACGGCTTGCAAAAAATAAACTTAGCGGGAAAAATGATTTATTATAGTGTGAAAAATGAGTATAGAAGGATGTCAAGAAAACTTAAATGTTTTTTGATTTCCTTGGTTTTTGGAATTTTTTCCTTTAGTTGTGGGTATGCAGTTGATATTCAAGAAAAACTCACCGTTATGAAAAAGGGAGATGTTGTATATGTCAGAAGTTATTTTTCCCCTGAAAATGATATTGTGATTTCGGTGATTAAAGGAACTAACAGGCAAATCACTTTCGCAAATGCCGGGCTTGTATCATCAGGGTCTGCTTTCGATGACGGAGCAATGGAAAACCTAGTGAAATTCCACACCTGCGGGGATGATTCAACTGCATGGTGCCTCAACGGCACTAATATTGGAGCTAATCACGGTTGTTCTGATGGCCACGAGATTACCGTTAAAAATCACGGGCTGACGGTCAGTGACGTCGGTAGTGAATGGCTTGATGAGGCAGGGAAGAAATTCTATATCCTTAAAATCGCTAATCAGGATAAGTTCTGGCTACTTTCAGAAAATGAGAGCAAGGATGAGATCTGGAAGTTTAATAAGACGGTGCAAGGCAAGAGCATTAAGAACAGTTCGGATGGCAGGATTTTGAAATTCGAAGAAGTCAAAATAGTCCAGATAACTCCAGCTTGCCGTATAACGGAACAGAAATATCTTGTGAATGGCAAAGAACCGTTGAATGACGGCAGAGCCATGCCTTGTGAATTTTTAGATATAGTGGAAGCCTATGACATTATAGCTCCAGACTCATTGCTTGATTCCGCAAGGAAAAATAAAGGGAAGCCATTGAACTTTACAGACAGCAGCCTTGATTCCGTTATAACAAATAAAATCACTTACCGTTTCCTTCCAATGGGAGCATGTACCGTCGAGCATAAATCAAAAGCGAACAGCAGATTCAATCTGTCGAGTATGGGTTTTATCCAGACTGCAGCATTGATGAAAGGCGAAGAAGATTCTCTTTCATATTATATTCCCAAGACTCTGTCTTTCGAGACGAATGGAGTAAGGTTTGATTTCAAGTCCATCCAGGAATATCCAACAAAGCCGGCAGTTCCGCTGTCATTCAGCGGAGGGCATAAAAATATTGAGGATCCGGCAAATCCACCAGACCGTATCATCCAGCTTTTAGATAAAAAAGGAAAGGGTAAAATCGGGTTTGCCATTGGTTATTCTCTGACAGAAGGGATGACTCTCCCAGAAGAGAGAATTAAAAACAATAATAATTCAATTTACATACATACCACTTCTAAAATATATCCTTATGCGGTTGATTCCAAAATGGGCGTAATTCCTGCAGGAAAAGAATTTTACTGTCTTGCCTACCGTCAGTACTTCAATCCGTCCGCATATAAGAACGCCACAAGCGTTTACTGGCACAAAGAAGGCGACTCGTATATGCTTTATGCAGATTATCACAAATCTGTGGATAAGGACACAATCAGACTTCCGGGATATCTCGCAGGCAAGAAGATAACTGTCGTTGAACAAACTTCATCTGTGAAACTCTTGACAGAAGACAAAGTTCCAGCGGATGGGCTCAGGTTATCGGTCGAGAAAGAGGCTTATGGATACATTGTGTTGAAACTTAATTAAAGGGTTTAAGGCGTGCTTTATCTGTAACCAAAAAGACTTCAAAATAATATCAAATAAAAAAAGGGAAAATAGATGAAGAATATAAATAGATGCTTATATCTCCTTCTGACTGGTATTTCATTAAGTCTATCAGCACAAACTGAAACAAATTTGCGCTTTTATCACAATTTTGATGGTACTCTGGAGGCAAAATATGCACTTGGAGAAAAATGCTTTAAAGGCAAGAGCGTTCCTGTGTTTATGGATGGCGTCTCCGGTAAAGCCGTTAAGATCGGTGGAACGAAAGATGCACAATGCTCCTATTCTGTTCCAATTAAAGATAATCTTGATTTTTCCACAGGGAGTATTTCGTTTTGGGTTAAATCACTGGACTGGGACGGAAAAATTACCCGCCACTTTAATATTTTTATACGTGCTGTGGATGACAAAAACACGATGCTGGTCTATAAATTTTTCAATTCGGAAAACATGCGTT
>CAZION010000101.1:0-24258 GCA_964540865.1 uncultured Victivallis sp. | reverse complement strand
GTTCAATCTTCAACTCCTGTAGGTCGGCAGGCCAATGGAGCGCCAGCTCACCAACTGGCTTGGGCATCGGATATGGCCGGGTATGGCTCTGCGGACGTGCTAGGCAGTCCCTCATCCGTTTCGGATCTTTTGTTCCGCGAAGAGCTGTCACTTCGCCGCCGTACGGAGGTGCCTTCCAGCCCTCAACCGTCAGACCGTGGCGAAGCTCGTTCAGTGTCATGGGCGGGCTGTCGGCGGATATGTCGTGACGGCGGTCCCACACATCCCCTTTCCCAAAACGCCAAATGATCTGATCGTTGTTCTGATAAACGCTGACCGAAAGGTCTCCGTTTCCGAGGAGCAGTCCATCCTCGGGAAGCAGTACCCGTTCATTGATGGTGATCGTGTGCTGTTTTTTCATGCTCACTGACTCCGTTATTATTTGATTATTTTCAGAAATCTTAATTCCCCCATTCTGCACAGTTTCAAGAATACGCCTCCGCATTATCGCTCAGATCGCCCATCATGCGCCATGACAGGAAGCCAAGGATCAATGCCAGGGCAATCCACACAAGAAACACGGATTCGAACGATATCCTGTCTATCAGGAATCCTACAAGGACCGGGCTGGAACCTCCGAGCAGATTGCGCAGAATGATCTGGCATGAGAAATGCCCCGACCTGTTTTCCGGTTTTGGAGTTCCGAAAATAAGCGGATTGAATGCGGATGCCGCACCCGCCATGCTGAGGGCGGCTATACCGGCGCCGACATAAACGCCGATCGAACCATTGAAGAAGACTGGAAAGAGGACAACGTCAATTCCCAGAACCGACTCCGCCACGGCCTCGCAAATATCGTTCATAACGTGTCTCCACAGACATGATATTAATAACGTTATTTATTATTATATCAAAAACAGGGATTATTGCAAGTGATATTTGCGGATAAATTCCATATTTCCTGGAATGCTTTCTTATTTCCCATCCTTGCAATCCATGCAGTTCACCTATATCTTTTTCCTGTAATGACGGCCACAAACCGAGGACTTAATCCATGTCAAGGATATCCGACAAACAGAGAAAAATGCTAGCATCCATATCCCCCGGTCGAGCGAAGCCTTTTTCGATCCGCACCCAGCTCGATCTGGCCAAGGCGGCTGGAGTCGGCCCCAGCACGGTATACAACGCCTTGCACAACAAGGATGTGGTGCATCCTAAAACTCTAGAGCTCATCCATCGTCTGATGAAGGAACACGACTATCATCCTGACAGCCTAGCACAGTCCATGGTGCTTCGGAAGACGAACGTCATAGGTGTTGTCGTCCCGTCCCTGGACAATCCATACTACGCGAGATTTGTCAGCTGCGTCGAGCGTCTGTCCACCGAAGCCAACTACCAATGCATAGTGTGCCAGCATTTCGACAACGAATCCAAGGAGGAGATCGGGGTTACCAAGATGAGGCAGCGACGGGTCGATGGAGTGATCATAAGAAACTGCGGAACAAGGCGCGACTCCGATTTTTTCCGGCGGATCAATGGGTTCGGCATTCCTATTGTCCTGTTTGATGGACGTGCTGATGGCTTCGATGAGAGCTTCATTGGAGGCGATGACAAGGCTGCCGCTTTCGAGGCGGTCTCATATCTTATCAAGGCTGGACACAGGCGTATCGCACATCTGGGATTCTACCGTGGCAAAGTTTTTCAGAAAAGTCCCCGATACGCCGGTTATCGTGAGGCTTTGATAAGTGCCGGATTGCTCCTCGACAATAAGCTGACCAGCCAATGCACCTCGGAATACAACAGCGGGCATGACGAGATATTGGCGCTTCTTAAACGCAACAGAGGCAATCCGCCGACAGCCGTCTTTTGCTTCAACGACAACACGGCGCTTGGCGTAATTGAGGGCGCCCGGAAGATAGGTTTGGAGATTCCCAAGGACTTGGCAGTGATTGGATTCGGTGGTTATTACGATAAGATCAGAATGCCCATGCCTTTGACCTCCATGGTTCAGGACTTGGAAGGCATGGCGAAGGAGGCGGTTGAAATGCTGCTTGCGAAAATCGCAAGAAAACCTCACGAAAAAGGTCCAATTCTTGTCCCCAGCAAACTTAGAATAGGCAAATCAACGTAAGGGCTCTCTATAGAAGTAGGACCTGATTTCGTGAAGGCTTTTTAGGCCGTCACTTTTTTGTTAACTCTTTGTTTTTCATTTTACCAAAAAGGCTTCTCCTTCCCGCCTGCCTTTGTCAGCATTCTCATTCCATCTTGCAACACGCTTGCCAGCAGCAACTTGCAGATATCGTTTCAATGTGATTCATATTTCATACCCCAATTTTATTTTTTCTGATTTGTTCAGTCATCGTTAGGTTGTTTTTAACAATATGCCCTTTAAGAAGCAGCATTTTTACATGAATGGCATCAAGAATCCACTGTGGCTGGGGAAAGAAATATTCTTCCAGTTCATAGGCCGGCGTAATCCAGTTCCTTGCTCCGACCACTATCGGCGGCGCATCCAGATAATCGAATGCAAGCTCGCCTATAGTCCTCGCGAATTCATTCATGTACGATCCTCTCTCGCAGGCATCTCCGACAATTAAAATCTTACCCGTCTTAACTACGGATTCGATAACCTTTTCATAATTAAATGGAACAATGGATCTGGCATCAATGACTTCTGCTGAAACTCCGTATTGTTTTTCGAGTATTTCCGCCGCCTCCAGTGCCCGGTATAAAGCCGCCCCTATAGTTAATATCGTTATATCTCCACCTTCTCTTTTTACATCCGGTTCTCCGATGGGCAGTTCGTAGTATTCATCCGGTACGCCTTCAGGACGGAATAATTCGCCAATGTCATATATCCTCTGGCTTTCAAAAAAGATCACCGGATCTGTTCCGGACAATGCGCTGTTCATCAAACCCTTGGCATCGTAGGGGGTAACCGGAAAAACTACCTTGAGACCGGGAATATGCGCAACTAATGCCGTCCACTCCTGGGAATGCTGCGCCCCGTATTTTGACCCGACGGACACCCTGACAACAACCGGCATTTTCAGAATACCTGCGCTCATTGCCTGCCATTTACTTAATTGGTTGAATATTTCGTCTCCGGCCCTGCCCAAAAAGTCACAGTACATGAGTTCAACAACAACCCGTCCGCCGGACATGGCATATCCTGTTGCGGAACCGATAATTGCCGCCTCTGATATCGGTGCATTAAACAGTCTGTGGTATGGAAGAGATTCCATAAGTCCCCGATATACGGCAAAAGCGCCTCCCCAGTCCCTATTGCCTTCACCATATGCAATAAGCGTAGGATCGGAATAAAATTTATCAAGCAGTGCTTCAAAAATGGCATCCCTTAGCTGGAAAACTTTATTTTTCGGGACAATCATACCATCAATTATACCGGCTCTTGACCGGTCTTTTATCTGTTTGACCCTGGAGTTTTCTTCTTTTGGAATCAAAACATCGCATTTCCGGTCCTCCATCCTCTCGCGTCTTTGATTGGAGAACATCAGGTTTTCTATGGCGGCAGGGGTCTTCTCCAGATTCATCCTTGGCGAAACATCTTCCTTGGAGGCCAATACGAAGGCTTTTAAAATCAGTTCTTCAACTTTTCCCGCCATTGTTTCAAGCCCGTCGCTGTTTGCGATATTGGCATTGACAAGACTTCTTTTATAGTTTTCGATGCAGTCATGCTCTTTCCATGCTTCAACTTCCTCTTTTGTCCTATAGCTTGAAGGATCCGAAGGAGAATGTCCGGCTATCCTATAAGTTAAAACATCCAGAAGCACGGGACCTTTCTTTTTTTCAAGCAGCTTCTTTTTTCTTCTATAAGCATCTATTACGGCGAGGGGGTTATATCCATCTACTCTTTCGGCATGCATCTGTTCGGGATTCACTGCAGCCCCAATCCTCGCCAGCATTCCGAATCCCATCGTTTCTCCACTTGTCTGGTCACCCATTGAGTACTGGTTGTTAAAGACATTGAAAATTACAGGCAGCCCGCCCCTATACTTTTCATCCCATAGAAGATCATACTGGTCCATTGCCGCCATATTCAAAGATTCCCAGACGGGGCCACAAGCTGTGGCGCCATCACCGATGTTTGCAACAACAATGCCTTTTTTCCTGTTCACTTTTTTGAACAGGCCCGCCCCTGCGGCAATATCTGCAGAACCTCCGACAATGGCGTTATTAGGATATATTCCCAATGGAGGGAAGAACACATGCATGGATCCACCAAGTCCTTTATTAAATCCTGTTTCCCTCGCAAATATTTCCGCAAGAATTCCATATAGCAGAAAATCCACTGCAATCTCTTTTATGCGCACCATGCCCTTTTGGCCTGCTTGGACAATTTTAAATACGTCCCCGCCATTAAAATAGGTCATTATATCCAGCAGTTCTCCCTCATCTGTTTTTTCAATGGCAGACAAGCCTTTCGCAATTATTTCGCCGTGGCTTCTGTGTGAACCAAAAATATAATCGTCCTTTGTCAGCATATATGCCTGGCCTACCGCAGAAGCCTCCTGTCCGATTGATAAATGGGCCGGACCAAGATAGCTGCAGGCAATATCCTTGTATCCCCCCATTGTCTTAACGGAATTGAGCATCGTCTCAAATTCCCTTATTATGAGCATGTCCCTGTAAATCCTCAGGAAATCCTCTCCGGAGTAGTTCCGCCGTTCGTCATCAATAGTTTTCCTATATTGATTTACAGGAATCGGTCTAAAAGTGATCTCGCTGCTTTTCCGCAATTGATTCGGATCTATAAATTGTGATTTCGGCATTTTATTTCCGTTGTTTAATGCAGGCAGATTGTTTTGTATTTGCTTTTCTGGGGGGCGTATGCACGCTGTGATGATGGCGAAGGCAGGTATTCCCGGTCTAGTCTGACCACCTTCGATACTGCCTCCTGCGCGTTGCGATATGTTCCGGCAGCAATCCCTGCAAGCAATGCAGCTCCCAGGCATACTGATTCAGGAATGGCCAATGTCAATATCCGTTTTCCCGTAATGTCCGCACGCATCTTAAGCCAGAGTTCTGATTTTGCACCGCCTCCGGTCACCCGCAGAGATTTTAGTTTGCCGATCAGCCCCTCCAGTATCCGGAGATTGATATCAAGTTCGCAGCAATTCCCCTCCAGCAGCGCCTTATAGATGTGGTTTTTGGTTGCGTTTATGGTCAGCCCCGTTATCGTGCATGTTGCTTCGGAATTCCAGTTTGGATTATAAGAGCCGATTATGTATGGAGTTATACAGATTCCAGTCGGACCTTCAGGAGAATTTTCGTCAAAATATCCGTAAATGCTCATGCCGGTATTTTTAGCAGCGTTAAAATCATCCTGCAGGATATTATTTCTAAACCACTTGAGCATGATACCCGATGGGAAAAAAGCCAGAGTTACATATTTATCAGGAACAACATGACAATACGAATTCAAACTATAACGGAGGGATTTCCGGCCAAGGGTTGGAAAATCCCCCACTGCGGTCACGCATTCGAAAGTCCCGGCCGAATCAGACACGTCACCGCAGTTAACTGCGCCTGCCCCCAAAGCTCCGCACGGCTGATCATGACCGCCGACCGCGACCAGCACTCCCGTCTTAAGTCCAAGAATTCTGGCCGTCTTTCCATCCAGCCTGCCTGCGGCTTGTCCGGCACAGACAGGCATGCCAAACATATCTTCCTTCAGCCCTATGCAGCTTAAAATTTCTTCCGACCACATTTTTCTCCTGATATCAAAAGCCATAAATCTCGATGCCAATGAATAATCGATATAGGCGGGGAGCCCCATTTTCTGAAGGATGAAATCCCCTATGCCCAGATATTTGCAGGTTCTTGAGTAAATCCCGGGTTCATGTTTTTTCAGCCAGAGGATTTTCGTCATTGCAAAAATCGGATGTATGACGCTTCCCGTTATTTCATATATTTCCTCCACCCCGAATTCTCCTGCCCACCACTTTGCCTCTTTAACAGCCCTGCAGTCCGAATTCATAATGGCCGGGCCGGAGCTGTCCCCTGATTTGTCTACAGGGATGATTGTTTCCCCATGGGAGCTTATGGCCAGCGATTCTACAGGATCTTTTTCAGAAACAGCACCGGCAAGCGTCCTGATTATTTCAACCGTGGCCTCCCAGAACACCTCTGCATCAATTTCAACCCTGCCATGGGGTAAATTATTAGCAGTGTATTCCCTGCTGCATTCCGCCAACGCTATTCCATCATTCGAAATAACCAACCCCTTGCAATTGGTCGTCCCTATGTCTATACCAAGCAGACTCATCGGGGCCATCCTTTCAATATTTATGTTCCAATGGACGACAGGGAAGAAATCCTAAGCCCCCCGGACCGCCTTGATTCCCAGAAAATAGCAGAACATCTCAAGGGCATCCGCCACCTTCGGATCATGGATCAGCACGCCATGATGAATTATTCCGTTTTCAATCATCTTATTCTCCCAGTCAAAGACATCGTTGACTTTGACCCATCCATACGTGCCGGTAGTTGCCGGAGGCATATCAATGATTTCACCGTTGCCGAAGAACATTGTAAACTCACCGTCATATTCCACCAGCCTGGAACAAGTAACCGGGCCGGGCTTCAGCGTGAACTGCAAAGCCCCATGGCAGGTCTCACACCACTGCAGCAACTGTGCATTTTTAACCAGGGTCTTTTTGCAGCCTGGGGCGCAGAGGCTTCTTGCCGCATTTCCACAGTGCCATGCCAGCCATACGTTCTCTTCCGTGGGATGCAGATCCGTCCAGTCTATAAAATCAGGTACGGTCGCGCCCAGCGCCGCGTTATATACCGCCCACATGGATACCGCTCCCAGCAAATCCACTTCACAGGCTGTTATGATCTTCTTGTCATTTAGTCTCCCGAATGTCGAGCAGGCCGATATATGGAATCTTTCCTGCAGCCTGGTCCAGCAATTGACTGCAAGCGCATTTACATCAAGCTCCTTTGCTATATTTTCCAGGGCCACCTCATATCTTGCGATATTGGTCAGGCTCTCTTCCGTATGCTCACGGACTTCGACATCTTCGGTTATTTCAGATTTAATCTTTTTTACCCTGGGATCATCAGGAGCTATTGCATCAATTCTTGAGAATACGGTATCCAAATCCATCGGAACAACCATTTGACCAAAATTTTTCTGCAGCAGTTGTTCGCTCCAGTTCTGTGATTCAAACAGTTGCGGCCTTGTCCCCAGTTGTCCGAATTTTGCACCCTTAAACCTGCTGATTGCGAATACCGCCCGGACAAACGTTCCTATTTTATCGTAGAAATATGCATCCTCCGGATTGCAGGTGTTCACATGAATAAATTTGAACCCCCGTCTTTTTATTGCAGATGCGGTCATAAACTGCCCGCACCATGTATCGGTCGACCTGGTTCCATTTTCCTTTATCGGACCGCTTCTTGTGCAAAAATGAAGTATGGGGATATCTTTCGGCAATTTATTTAAAATCGTACTGACGGCAACCTCCATTCCAAAAGTCATATTCCCTATCAGCAGGCCGCTGATATCCTCCTTTTTAAATAGTTCCAATACCTTTTTTGCCTGTTCTATGTTTTTGACACAGCCGTCCCCGGTTAATTCTTTTGACGGCGCAACAAGCTCCAGGCCGGGCATGGTTTCCAGAACCTTTACGCATCTGTCACGCATTTTACCTGCCCATCCATCTGCATTCCAGGCATCCCAGCTTGAAGGGATAAATCCGATTTTAGTCCTCAACATTTCAAACCTCCGGTTTCGTGTTTTATCTTAACTGATTTTTTCCGCCTCTGCCGTATGACTGATTTTCTCAAATTTTCAGAAAAATATCAATTCAATAGCAATTGGTTATGGTTATTCCGCCGTCTGTTACAATTACTGTCCCATTTACATATGAAGATTCGTCGGACGCAAGGAACAATGCCACCCTTGCGACTTCATCGGCAGTACCCCATCTTCCCATCGGTGTAACCTTTTTAAAGAATTCATAATCAAAGCTGGGATTGTTTATGTTGCTTTCATATACCATTGGGGTGTAGATTCCCGCAGGCGCGATACAATTTACTCTGATATTATTCTTGCCATATTCGACGGCCATGGAACGCGTAAGGGATATTGTAGCCCCTTTGGAAGCGGTATAGGCATCACATCTCGGAATACCGATGACTCCGGCACTTGAGGAAGTATTTATAATCGAACCACCGCCACTCTTCATAATTACCGGGACGGCATATTTGCAGCAATAATATAGGCCATTGAGATTAACACCTGTTATCTTGTTCCAATTCTCCAAGGAAAGTTCGGAAACAGGGCCATCATCTTTTCCAAGGAATATTGAAGCATTATTGTATAGGATATGTAATCCCCCGAAAACTCTATCAATTTCAATAAATATCTCAGCAACAGCGGCTGCATCTTTGATATCCACTTTGAATAATTTTGAATGCCCGCCGGTCTTGTTTATGGCTTCTTCAGTTTCTTTTCCTAAACCTTCATTAACTTCAAGGATAGCTATTTTTGCCCCTTCCTTGGCAAAAAGCTCTGCCGCAGCGCGTCCTATGCCTCTTCCCGCACCAGAAATAGCCGCTATTTTTCCGTTCAGCCTCATCATTTTCACCTACTCCAGTTTAACTTTATTTTAAAAATTAATTACACTTCACTCGGGACATGGAACGAATATTCTCGGGATATGATTATTATAGTTTCACCCATCGCTTCGTAGCATCTGATTTGTACGCCTGTTCCATGACGTATTGAATATACGCGCCTTCCTTGAAGGACGGACTGGCCGGTTTTCCGGTGTGGACGCAATCCAGAAAATTGTACAGGCAATGAACGTGCGAACGTATCCAGCCGATAGAGAATTTTGAGTTTGGAAAATCGCCGCCCGGCTTTCTAAAACGCTGTACACATTCGATCCGGGTGAACCCTTTAACCCCACCCAGCGGCGCATCCGGGATGGTATTGTCATAAAAGTCCAGCCAGCTCGGTTCCATCAGGTTGAAACGGATAGAGCCTCTGTCACCGTGGATTTCAAATCTCAGTTCGTCATTAACCCCAGTCGCGATCTTTGACGCTTCAATTATACCGGTTCCACCGTTTTTCATCCGCGCGATCACGAGAGCCAGATCATCCGCTTCGATATCCACCATATTTCCACCTTTATCAGGTCGTCGTGGATAGACTATTCTGGTTTCGGCAAAAAGATCGGCATATTCACCGAGCAGATGATAGATAAGATCGAAAACATGGGATCCAAGGTCGAAAAGTACCCCGCCTCCGCCAAATTTCTTGTCCTGTTTCCAACCCAACGGCTTATTTGGATCGACAGAACCGGAATGGAGATATGCGGCGCGGAAAGACATGATGTTGCCAATTTTCCCTTCTTCAATCAGCTCTTTTGCCCGCATAGTCGCGGGGAAAAAGCGATATTGCAATGCCATCTGCGTAATGGAGCGAGATTCTTCCATCGCACCGATAATTTCCTTGCTTTCATCGTAACTGGCGGTCAACGGCTTGTCACAGTAGACGTTTTTGCCCAACGCTAGGGCGCGCATTACCATATCTTTATGATAAATGTTGGGAGTACTGACATTTACCACGGATATATCATTGCGGGAAAAAATATCATCAGGATTAGTCGTGGCGAATTCGAAATCCAACGACTCCTTAGCCTGCTGTGCAACTTCTCCCGAAGCGTCGCACACTCCAACCAGTTTTATCTTATAGGGAAGATTTCCGTAATAAAGAGGAATCGTCCGGTATCCGTAGGTATGGGTCTTGCCCATGAATCCAAACCCGATGATGCCTATTTTGATTTCATCCATATGAAAGTTCCTTTCCGCATGATTAATTTGTCCGGCCGGATGTATTGTGGCCGCTGACAACATACTGACCTTAATTATCGCAATTCCGACATTATCGCTTCAAAGCTCCGGATTTCGCCCCAGCCGGTCAACATGCCGATTTCAAGTTCGATTTTTTTCTGTCCGCCTGGTTGCAGCATTTCCAGCCGGTCCCGTTTTTCCTGCGCCGTCAGTCCCACGGGGATGCAATTGCCGGGTTCCAGCCCCATGACATATTCCGCCTCTCCCAACTGCTTCCACTGAGTGAATTCCGGCAGCTGGAACTTATTGAACTTCACATAGATCCCGACTTCGAACTTTTCGTTAATCACCCCGACATATGTGATGCCATCTTCCCTGCAGGGCAAATCATGGAAATACACCTTTTCCTTCATCCCATTCACAGGAGCATGGACGGCGCGAAAATCGGCAGCAGCAGCCTTGGCGTCATTGCTTTCGGTCGACTTGGGATTGCATACCAGCCGGCTCCCTTCGTCAAGCAACGGATAACCAATATTTATATGGTAAAGGATCATCAACGGCCTGGCCGAAAATCCTTCGTTTTCAATAACGTCGGTGAGATGAATCGCATTTTCGCCAAAGCTGGAGGAAATCTCCCGTTTCAGCGTCAGGTTTTCGCAGTGAAGCATGGATTCCCGCATCCGGCCTGATACCGACATGTGCAATTCATCGCCTTCCCATTCTTCCTTCACGCACACATTGTCGGCGCAGGTATTGGAGATGCGTCCATGTAGGCCGTGCTTTACGACACCCATCACGGGTTCGTTGTATTCGCTCGGCCAACCGACGTTGGAGAGTCCACATGTAGTCAACAGGCCAGCAAAAAAGCTTCTCAGCCAATTGTTGCCCTCGTGCTCATAATATGACGGTGACGTGATTCCGGTTTTGGACATATAAGCCGCCGACAGCCCTCGGTATGAGGCCCAGGCGATGTCCATTCCCCGACCCGGAAGAACGGTAAATTCAAATCCTGTTCCCGTCCTGAAATCAACCGCCTCCACCCCTTTGGCCTTACCCTCGGTAAATTCGTATCGCTTCAGTCCCGCCACTTGGGAAATGTCACCCATGCGCCCCATCAGAAATTTTCTGTCTTTCACAATCGTAAATGGTTTCATGTTAAAATCCTATTGTTTCAGATATCACAAAGACTGTTTCTTCTCTATGTCTACATTTTGCATTCGAAAACCAACTGAACTATTCAAAGGAAAACTCGCTTTTAAACATGATTGAAAATACTGCCGTTTGCACGCAAAGTCTCACCATTTTATTTGAATAACTTTACATTTTGTTCGACAAATGCTATTATTACATCCAGTAACATATTTATAAGAAGCTAAAAATGAAACCAGATATTAATTTTGAACATCTTGCAGGGGCAATCGAATTTGCCGAATTCACAAAACTCCTGAAGAAACTGACGGGACTGGTCATGTCCTTGAATTCTCCGGAAGGGATTTGCCGAGGAACATTCAGACCAAAAGGAGGGAGTCCTATATGCTGCCTGATTCGCGGTAGTTCAAAAGGATTTCGCCGGTGTATAAAATGTGACCGCCGTTATTTTAAAAAGGTCGTTCAGAACAGCAAGCCGCAATTATACACCTGCCATGCCGGACTTTTAGATATGGCTGTCCCAGTTTTCGTCCAGGGAAGGCATATTGCCACAATATCAAGTGGACAAATTCTTCCTGAACCGCCAAGCGAGACTGGTTTCACTCGTCTCTTAAAGCGCATTTCATGGCTGGACCGCCCTGAATCCGTTTTGAAACGTTCCTATTTCGAATCCCCGTATCTTCCACGGGAAAAAATCAGATACGTGATGAAACTCCTTGAACTGTTCGCCTGGCAGCTTTGCGACAGCCTCCAGAAGATAAAGGAATTGGAAGCGAGATTGGAAAGGGATGAGATCCGGCGTGCAAAAGAATTTATTGCCGGGCATTTCCATAATCCATCGCTGGGGCGCTCCGATGTTGCAACCCATGTCTGCCTTTCACCTGCACATTTTTCACATGTCTTCAAACAAGAATCCGGGATATCATTTGTCAAAGCTGTTCAAGCAAAGCGGGTAAATGAGGCTAAAAGGTTTATGACAGGCACCGGCCGGAGCATAACTGAAATATGCTTCTCCTGCGGCTTCAACAGCATGACAAATTTCAACAGAGTCTTCCGTAATATTGAACACTGTAGCCCCAGCCAGTTCAGGAAGAAACTGGTAAAGGACAGTCCCTTCATACGCAAAAAGAAATTTTCATGAAAAGAACTTGTCGTTTTTGCAAGAATGATTTATCAAAGCATTAGTTGTCCAATAATCTGTTTACATATTTCAGATTCGGCGGAATGGTCAACAGATATGCAAATCCATCTTTCAGCATTTGCTCGTTGAGCATGATTAAGCGGTTGTTTTTATCGAGAATGTAAGCATAGGAAAGAATGCGGTCATATTTGTCAAACTTCTGGATATCGTACTCAAGGTAAACGGATTCGCTGTTTCCAATAAGTTCTTTTAGATGCGTTTTCGATTTCTCTCCAAGCTCTAGGATTGCATCCCTGTCTTTGTTCTGTTGCATCATCTGTAGGTCAAGCCGCTTGTTCGGCCTTGATTCAGGAGCATCTATACCAATCATCCTGACAGATACCTCTTTCCCATCCTCACCCTTCACTTTTATCGTATCCCCGTCAACCACACAGACAAACCTGCATTTCCGAAGCTCCTTTACATCCGCCTCCCGACTTCCTCCAGATAAGTCGCTTGAGAACATGAACCCAAGGATTAATAATCCCAGCCAAATTATTTTCGTGTAGTTCGTGTGTTTCGTGGTTAAAATTTCCTTTGTTCCTTCACGGTAAGAATCTTCTTTCCCCTATTCTGCCGACGACCAGCGACTATAGACCAACGACTCTCAATATTCCGTCTTCCCAATCATCGCAAATATCCCATCCTCCACCGGCGGCTTAAGCTCAACTATCCCGACATCATAGTTCACATACCCCTCGACATTCTGACGGTTCTTCACGAGTTCCCATTTCAGCTTCTTGGATGCCGATAATTTCGGTTTCGTCAGCATAAACCCCTGTCCATTGCGAAATTCGCAGGATAGTGCAGATGACAGGCGTACCCGATTCCATTCCTTACTTGTCTTCTCAATCCAGCAGGCTATGAATTCAGCATCATCGGTAAGATGCAATACTCTTTCCTGACGGTGATCCCAGATTGCAAGGCCTTGACCTTCAGTTCCGATTATCAGGTATTTATCCTTGACGATTGTCCCATTCGGGTATCTGAGAAAGCCTTCCAGATAACAAATCTTATCTTCGGCTTCCTTGTAATACTGTTCGGCAATCTTATAGCTTCCGGTCATATATCCGACAAAATGCTTTATCCCTCCTTTCCTGTCCATCTCGTATGCCAGATAGCCACAGACCATCAGGACACATAGCAATATGAATTCGTTTCTTGAAGCAACAGGAATACGAAGGTTTCTGTTCAGCAAAACTATGACCTTATTGCTCAAAGGAGTGAAAAGCTGAACACCGGTGATGTTCAGGCAATCCATCAGGCAATGGGTTATCGCTCCGATCCCGAACCATATCCCCGGTGTCCAGACAAGGGCGGAAATGAAAATCACAGGCAACCAAAGCATTATCGAATGTATGAGTTTCCTGTGTCCGAAGTGACGATAAATCGGATTGCTTATCGGATAAAACACCTTTCCAATGAATGACTGCGAATGATCCATGTCCGGCATGATCGAACCAATAACGAACAATGCGGTCTCAAAACCATCTGCTCCGACAGCCTTCGCTATCGCATATCCAAACGCCGCATGTGTAGGAGCCATCATGGTATTTTCCCTCCTGGAAAAATACAGTCTTCAGTTTTCAGTTGACAGTCGCCGGCCAATTCAAATTCTTTACCGACGACCGAAGACCGGCGACCAACGACCGTTCTCTCCTCTTCCAATTCCAGACTTGCCACCAGCACAAACTGTTTTTCCAGTGGTGTTATCCCATTCCGTATCCATCCCAGATAATAATACGCCGCAAGATACGGCTCGATCTTCATCTCCTTGACAATCCGCTCAAGTATCTTCTTTGACGGAGCAATCTTCTCTTCATATCTGCTCCCAAAGAAAAAAGACAGAGCCTCCCGTATTCCGGTCAGCTCATCATTCAAAGCCTGAAACTGCTTTTTTATTTCTTCTTCGCTCATAAGACAACTTTCCATCTTCTTATATGTTCGTGCCTGTCCTCCGTAGCTTCTCTGCGAAGGAGGATGTTTCGTGGTTAAAATTTATTTCACCGCAAAAAACCTAATAATGATCGCTATCCCCATCCCAATCCCGCCAATAAGGTACAAGTCGCCTGATCCCGATGCCTTTCCCATGTATCGCAAGCAAATCATGAATCCGATGATGAAGACCGCGAGAACGGGAAAAATGTCAATCTCTTCACCAAGGACCTTTTCATCATCATCCACGACTTCGCCCCGACACATCGCCCAGATTCTTCCTGGAACACCTTTCCCGGAATCGACGACTGACCTGAAATCAATCACGGAACCGGTCGAAGAAATTGCGAGTTTCGCAACTTTCTCCGAATCCTCAAGCGACAGATTCCTTATCGCTATCCTTTTCACACCCCATATGATCGGTTTCAGTTCCTCCCTGATTTTTCCGTTCTTTCCAGCGAAATACATTTTCCAGCCGGATATGCTGTTCAGGAAATTCAGCATCTGCGGTTTGATGTTCTCGATGTTGTCAATGAAAAGCGCCGCTTTTCTGCCCGAAGAAATAATTGTCTTCTCAAGTGTCAGCACAGACATCTTGTCCGCACCGGGCATCTCTATTGCCACGGCTATTTCCTTTATGCACTGCTGGTATCGCCAGTTGCACGAGAAATATGACTTCTCCTTGTCCGTGCAGTTCTCAAAGCACCATTTCAAAAGGACAGTCTTGCCAATTCCGGCCTGACCCTCGATAAGAAAGGACTTGCCTTCTTTTATGCGTGGATAAAGCTGCTCCTTTATGACTTTATCACGCCCGATAATTTCCCCTTTAAAAGTCCTTTCAATCCTGTTCCTATCCCGCGACTCATGGGACCTTCTCGCATTTTCCTCGGCATCAATCTTCAAATGACATGGGGCACATAACGCCTTTAGATTCTCCGGTAAGCAGTTCTCCGGATTGCGATCAAGGAGCGAAACCGTCAAAGTATCTTTATGGCTTTCAAACGGCTCATCAGGCCTTCTGCACTGCTTCCCGCAGTTCTCGCATTGCCAGCTGACCGATTTCTTCTTCTCAAGCGCAATCTCTCCCCAGTTCGCCGGATACTTCCTTTTGTTTTCTGTTTTTATCGCCATTTTCAAGGTAGGGCGACTCTCGCCGAGAGCGCCGCATTAAACATTCCTATCTTTTTGATAATTTTTTCCCTCCTGGGGAAAAATAATGCGAACTTCGCAGACGGAAGCCCCGGCCTTATACATCCCCTCTCGTTTTGCCTGCCGTCTTTCCTGTGTCCTGCACCTCAAATAGGTATAAATTAAACGTGAAGGATTTTGGATGGTCAGGCTGATTGACACCAGTAAGGCGATGCTGATGCATCGTCGTCTGGAGGCAGTCGGTCTGAACGCCAAAAGACTCACGCCGCAGAGCGGTTATGCCTCTTTCTGCGTGGTCTTTGCCCTGCCGTAAAACGACGATACTTTGGTATCGCCTTATTTCCGTCAAGTCATATCCGCATCAAAAATAGACATAATTTAATTATACTTATTTGAGGCGCAGGGCACTCAAATCTGCGAAATTCGCAAAAATCCTTTTGTTAAAGCTCTTTTCATTACAAGTATGTTGGGTTTTCCTTGTCCTGAGCTTGTCGAAGGAACCCGACGATTAATTGGCAGTTTCATTCGACAAGCTCATGACAGGAAAAACCGCCTTGCCCTCTGGATGCACCTCGTCATAACCTGTAACGACCATCCCGCATCAATATTTGAATCGCTCATACAACTCCAGCATACTCACCCCGAGATTCGCCTCAAGGAACCTGATAATCCGGTTGATTTCCGATATGGACTTCAATATCTCCTGTTCGGTCCGGTAATAGGTATCGAGCTTTGATGGACCAGTTGTTTCAATGACTTTCAGGATGACCATTCGCTTTTCCCTGAGCAATTCGATGTTCCTTTGGAGATATTCAAGATCACGGAGATTGTTGAACATCTTGTCGAGGAACAATTGCTTTCGGGCCTGCGTCAGGCTGTACTTGTCTGGCTGGTATAGGGGAATAGACAAGGAAGCTGCTATCGGTGGATACTTGCTTGTTGAACTCGTTCCTGTGTCGGCCTCGAACATTCCCAGCTCGAAGCGTGTCCCAACATTGAAACTGATTGGAGGAATTACCCTGTTGAAAAGATAGTCCTCCTTCTCCCGGATCAGCCTCGTAATCTCTTCGATCATTCGCTGGTTGACGAAGCAAGTGACACGGAGTTTGAAGCAGTCTTTCTTGAGACTAGTTACAGAACATCCGTCTTCCTTTTTCAAGGTCTCGACCTCAAGTTGGTCCATCCTGCTTTCTTTGCTGTCATCAGCACATTTCGAGTCATGTTCACGAAAAACGGAGGCATCCATGGTTATATTCACATTCTCGCCTGAATTCTCTTCAAGTTCCCTGAGTTCGTTCGTAAATTCAGTTTCGCCCTTGGGTTCTCCCATATTCTCAGCGAGTTCTTCATCTAAAAACGTCTCCTCTGCGAAACTCGCAATTGCGAAGTTCGCAAAGAGAAGCAACAGAAGCAGCACCCTGATTCTCAGGAACTTGAACTCATTTATCATTCACACCTCCATTTTTTATTCCGCATCTGCGAGATTCGCAGAATTTTCATTTTCCCATTTGTCAATCACGGTCTCTGACAGCCAGAACGGAAGCTCGCTTATGTCTTCAGGATTTTTATTCAATTCGTTCAGCGTTAATTCACGAAAAACGGGATTGAATTCCTCTTTGTTCTCGGATATCGACTTTAATATCCTATGCATACATTCCTTATCGGCCCCATGCCTGAAGGCTTCATGTCTCCTCTCAAGCTCTTCCTGCTCCTTCTTGTTCTTCTCGTCTTTCTCTTTCTTCTTTTCCTCCTCATCCTTCTGCTTCTCATGGTTCATCTTCTCGCGGAAATTCTTCGGATTTACCGGACGGTAGTCGTTGAGAATGAATTTCGTGACGTACGCCTTCACGTTGTGCTTGATGACATGCTTGTTCAGATTCTCCTTGCAGTAGCAGAGGCAGTCCTCGACGTATTTGTCGTAATCCGTCCTATGCCGGATTTGCCGCAACAGCTCATAGGCTTCGTTGCGCTTGAATCCAAAATCATTCACTAGTCGTGACGCATAGTCATTCCGGGAAATTTTGAAGCGGATTGTCGCGGGTCGCGACCTGATAAGCTGGACACTCAGATCGGTCTTTGAAATCTTCTCTATCTCCGGATTTATGATACGCCTTACCAAATCGCATCTGCGTTTGGAACTGCGTCCGACTATCATCTGGAACTTCCTGACATCATGCTCGACGGTCTCGCAAGGATATGCGGATTTCGCAAGAAGATAAAGCCTGACTCCTGGAAATGTGTTGAACATCCTGAGGTTCGAGAGAAGCACCTTGAAAAAATTTGTCTTCTGCTGCGTAAACAAACCCTTGATATCGTCGTTGAGGACAAGTTCGAAACGTCCGGTGTACCGTTCAGCGCTGGCCTTCCGGAGGATTGTGAATCCGATCCAGCCCTTATCCGTCTCAAGCTCGATCTTGCGGGTGAGCAGTGTCCGGGCGGTCCGTTTGAACTCGACGTATGCGTTCTCAAGCGGGATGCCCCATTCAGATGCGAACTCCCAGGCGCTGATCTCGGCCTGTGTGTTGTTGTCCGATATCTTTGTCAAAAACAGGAAAAAAAGCCTCATTTCGTTGACTCCCATGTCCCACCTTGCCATGGCAAAGGCGTTGGACAAAATTATTTCACGTTTCTTGGTTTCGGCCTCAAAAGTTAACATTTATGCGTAAGATCCTAACATTTCAGCGCAGAATCCTAACAAACCTGCGCAAAATCCTAACATTCCAGCGTAAAATCCTAACAAACCCGCGCATTTCATTTTTATATCATCCGCATTTGCAACAACTTACAGCTTCCCTAAGAGTTAAGAGTAAAGAGTTAAGAGTTAAGAGAACTATTAAGAGCAGTTCTTGTTGTTCTTTTTGCGCACACGTAAAAAAATTATTTTTCATACAAGCTTGGAGACCTTCCTTCGGCTATCTGATTGATCGCCCTGTCGACATCAGCCGTCCGGTACACGACATTCTTTGCGCTTGTCGTGGAAACCTTGACGATACCCTGTTCGCGCCAGAGCTGGAGCTGATCCTTGCCGATCCCGAACAGGACGGTTACTTGCTTGCATCTTGCCCAGATGGGCTTCATGTCTATGTTTTCAACCGTCTTCACTTTCCCCCGTAATTTCATTTGATGAAATTCCCAAAATGAGGTTAAAAAATAATTTTTATCAGTAATTATGCAAGCATTGCGTGATATTATTTTATAATTAGGTATTATTCGTTTTAATCCGCATTGGCTTTTTATGGGTTCAGATGTATGATAATTGGCAGACACTTATGAAAAACGGAGTATCAAGCATTGACTAAGACAAATCCAATCCACTGGACAGAAGAGCTCAGGATGACCCTCGAGAAGGTCAAGTCCAGGCTGAAGACGAACAAGAGGATTTCCTCGGAGACTGGAGTCGACCAGTCGACGATTGGAAGACTTCTTGTGAAGAAGGAGGGCTGGGTTGAAGAACATAATTTCAGGGGTTTGTGCAAGCTGCCTGAATTTGCAAAGCTTGATTCCCTCACGGTGCCGAACATCCCTGGACTGAACCTTTCGAAGGAAGCCATTGAGATCGGGCAGATACATGATTCATTGCCTGACAGCTACCGCAAGGACATCAAAGACGCCGTTTCCGAGGTCCTGAAAAAGTACCATTTAAAGAACTTCAAACGCAACTGAAAGCTTGCGGTCAAACTTTGGTACACCACCACCGTTTTTTCGTCAAAATCCGTTATTATTCGCATTTTAGCAAATACGTATTATATTGTAATAAATGAGGCTAATATACTCATCTTGAAGGCATTAAACGTGGAAAGGCTGGACGATTCCCTCCCTCTCCGCCAGCCCGCTTATTGTCTGCCAGTACGGGGAAAGCCATTGCGCCTGATTGTCATAGTCGCCGCTCATGACCATCAGAATCTCCGAGAGTACGCGCGGGGATTCCGCAACATATGAACCGCTCCGCTCACGCCGTTCAACCAGGCCGTGCATCCTCAATTCATTCAATGCCCGGTTCGCTGTTATGGCCGAGACCCCGTAGCGGTCAGCCAGCTCAAACTGCCCAGGCAGCTTGGTTCCGGGGCGCAAGTCCCCTTTCATGATCTTCCCGCGCAGATCGTCAACAATCAATTGATATTTCAGTGATGCCTTGTCCATGCCTGTTAACATAGGAATATTTAAAAATAAAACAAGATCCCTATTGCATTTATTTCAATTTTGTATATATGTATTATATATACAGTTTGGCTTTAATGAACATAACCACAAAAACACAAAGATATTTTAACGGTGAAAAACGAAAGCCCCCCTTCGGGCTTGCCCCGAAGGAGGCAAAGATTGAAAGGCTATAGAGAACATCCTTTAGCCCTGAAATCTTTTTCTCCTGCCAGATAAACTGGCAGGGGGAACTATAGTTTTACAATTCCCTGTGTCTCTGTGGTAAGTTTTACAAAAGGAGATAAGACAATGTCGAAAAAGAAATTGACAGTTGGTCAGATTGGTTGCGGGGCGTTCGCCCAGGGTCAGGATTTTCCTAATTTTGCGAAGAATCCGCATACTGAAATGAAATGGTGCTGCGACCTGTCCATTGACAGGGCGAAGTCGATTGCTGCGAAGTTCGCAGTTCCCAGGGCGACATCAAATTTCATGGATGTAGTGAACGACCCGGAAGTGGATCTGATAAAAATCGCCACAACCCATGAAATCCATCTGCCCATCATTGAAGCCGCCGCCGCGAAAGGGAAACATATCTTCTGCGAGAAGCCCATGGCCATGGAGGAAATTGAGGCGTTCAAAATAATTAGCTCCGTCCGCAAGGGCGGAGTCAAGCTCTGCGTCGACCTGAACCGCCGCATGTCGCCTTCAATGCATGTGCTGCGCGAAAGATGGATCAAGCACAAGAAGAATCCGGCGCACCAGCCGTGGCGCTATATCGAAACTGAACGGGAACAGCTTCCTGAAGAGAAACAGACACAGCTTCTGATCAGGGTGCAGGACGAAAGCGCAAGTTATCGAATCGTCCACCTCGACCCGCTGAAAGGCGGCGGACTTATTATCGGTGAATCCGTGCACTGGCTGGATCTCGCATGCTGGTTCTTCGCGCCCCAGGTTCCTGTCGAGATCAAGGCGTGGGGTTCAACCAGGCTGAGCCACGGCATAAACCTGACTTTCTCCGGCGGAGACACTGCGACAATCATCTTCAACTGCGGCGGAACCTTCGATTATCCCAAGGAACTCTACGAAGTCACGCACAACGGCGCCCTTTTGCGCAACATTTGTTTCGTTGAAAATGAATACTATGGTATATCCGGACTGGAAAAAGAAACCTTCCCGCTGCAACACGACTCATTTACGAAAGTCGGGACGGAGGGCGGTTTTTCCGGCCTTATGAAAAAACATATGGCGAGAGTGAAAGGATTGAAGAGCAATTCAAAATCCGGTCATGGATCTGTCGCGGTTGACAAGGGACACGAGAACATGCTGAACAGTTTCGTTGACGCGATAATCAAGGACAGGCCTTCGCCCTGCGATGAAATATCCGGTTATATGGCGACATATCTTGCGAAGCTCGCAATAAAGTCAATCGAGACGCGGATGTCTCTGCCAGTACCGATTGATAAAGTCCAACCGTGCATCGTGTAAGAACAGGCACAAAGAGTGACAGAGGCACATAGGCACATAGGCACATAGGCACATAGGCACATAGGCACATAGGCACATAGAGATCCTGACGGAAGATGACAGAAGCGCGAAAGTATTGAATTGTATTGCACTCTGTGCCCTTTGTGCCTCTGCAACTTTAGTTTTAATAAAAGGAATAATAAAAGCATGTCAAAGTATGTGAACATTGCGGCTCCACTTTTTGAAAGCGGTGCGGCTAACGGCAAGAAAGATGCGGCGGATATTGTCCTTGGCGAAATCCGCAGACAGATGGAACAGCTATCCGGGACCGGGCTCGACCTGCTTGTACTCTCGGAAAGTGTTGAGGGCATCGGCATGAAGATGGATGACGCCGAATCTCCGGACAAGCCCGGCGCTTTCCTTAGCCTATACATGGATTTTGCTCGCAAGGAGAAATGCCATGTGGCAGGCTCCATCAAACTCAAGGATAAGGGTGGAATTCACAACTCCATAGTATTTATTGACGACAAGGGAAGCTTTATCGGGTCCTATAGCAAGACGTTCCTGACAATCGGTGAAATAGAACTGGGATTGACGCCTGGAAACGGCGCGAAAATAATTGACACAAAGATAGGACGGCTCGGAGGAGCAATCTGTTTCGACCTGAACTTCTGCGAACTCCGCAAAGAATACGTAAACCTAAAACCGGACATACTTGTCTTTCAGAGCATGTACCACGGCGGACTTGTGCAGAAAACCTGGGCTTACGAATGCCGCTCATTTTTTGTTTCCGCACTACCGTTCATCGGCGGCGGGATACTTGACCCTTTCGGGCAGGCTCTCTCGCTTACCGACTGCTACAATATGACAGCACGGGCCAAAATAAATCTTGACAGAGTCATGGTCCACCTGGATTTCAACCGCGACAAATTTCCTCAGATACAGAAGAAGTACAGGGATGAAGTGAAAATAGACGTCCCAGCCAACATCGGCCCCGCCCTAATCTACAGCGAGTCGGACAAAAGGACTGCAATGGATATCGCAAACGAGTTCAAGCTAGAAATGATGGATGATTATTTCAAGAGGGCAAGAAACGCCAATATGGAAAAGAGAAATGAAAAAAACAAATAGAGTGAATTGCAATTTTGAACGCGAACCGCTGGCAGGCCTCTTCGGGTTCAAGGGCGGATATCTGTCCGAACTCTGGCAGAGCATTGTGATCCTGGAAAACAGTTCCGGGCAATCCGGGATGGGGTTGGGGACACAGAGCGTACTCTGGTCGGATTCCGAAATCTTCACAAAATATCCGGAAGCAGTCGGCAACAGCATGATGTTCATGACAACCGCATATGCCGCAAAAAAGGCCGGTGAGCTCGCGTGGGATTCACCGATTGAACTGAATGATACTTTGTTGCCGATCGTACATGAATATGCAAAGACAATCACCTCAAATCCGAAACTGCGCCTTACATTCGCCCTGAACGCCATGGTTGCGGTCGACAATGCCGCCTGGATGCTTTATTGCAGGGAAAGAAACATCACAAGCTTTGATGAAATGCCCCCTCTCGAATTCAGGTCAGCCCTTTCCGTCCGTCATGACAAGCTGGCATGCATACCGCTCATAACCTACAAGGTTCCTGCATCCGACATTGCCAAGAGCATTGAACAGGGGTACGGCCTGCTGAAAATAAAGATAGGCTCGGATCCGGAAGGCGACGGCGACCTGGGAAAAATGCTCCAGTGGGATAAGGAGCGCCTTACAGAAATACACATGGCAGCAAAAGACATGGGAACACCTTATACGGAAAACGGGCATGTCCTTTATTATCTTGACGCAAACGGAAGATACGACAGCAAAGACAGATTGATGCGTTTTCTCGACCATGCGGAGAAAATCGGCGCATTTGACAGGATCATCCTCCTTGAAGAACCGTTTCCGGAAGAGATGGATATAAATGTCTCCGACATACCGGTGCGTCTCGCCGCAGATGAGAGCGCCCATTCCGACAGGGACGCTCTTGCAAGAATTGAAATGGGATACGGCGCCATCGCACTGAAGCCGATCGCGAAAACAATGAGCATGAGCCTGAAAATTGCGAAACTCGCAGAAGAAAAGAATATACCGTGCTTCTGTGCCGATCTGACGGTAAACCCCGTCCTTGTCGACTGGAACAAGAATGTCGCCGCCCGCCTTTCACCCCTTCCGGGAATGAAGATAGGCGTGCTTGAGTCTAACGGCCCGCAGAACTACAGGAACTGGGAAGCCATGAAGGCATACCACCCCTGCTCCGGTTCGCCATGGATTGAAATAAAGGACGGGATCTTCCATCTCGGACTTGACTTCTACAGGAGATCCGGAGGGATTCTTGAAGTAAGCCAACATTATAAAGATCTACTGAAATAATTTCACTGTCATCCCACAGGATGAAGTATTAATGGATTTATGGATTGCTGGATTATTGGTTTTGAGTTCAAGAAAAGCCATAGATGCTGGATTTTAAGAAAAATTTCAAAACAGGCATTTTTGATTCTTCCCATATGGTGGTTTTTGCATAACTCTTTGATTTGCAACAATCCATTAATCCATTAATCCATGGGACGGCAGTGATTAATTTTGTAAGAAACGTGCCAAAAAAAACAAGAATATGACGGATTGCATTACGGAAAGAGATTGACCACTTCGCAATCTATTCAATTCCAGCACAGGCAAGATGCCTGTGCTGCATTTAAATCCAGAAAAAAATCCCGGAGGGTATTGACATTTAAAATATTTTACGTATAATTAATCATACACTAAATGTCAAACATCAGCGAAAGCGTTTACATGAACAGCCAGCAATTTATCAATAAAAGATTCATGCCGGCCTTCTTCAGGAAATGCAATCCATACGTTAAATCATCTGCGCTCAGAGGATTCACACTCATTGAGCTCCTGGTTGTAATTGCGATCATCGCAATACTGGCTTCAATGCTTCTGCCGGCCCTCGGCAAGGCACGTGACGTGGCCAAGAAAGCCAGCTGTCTGAACAACTTAAAGCAGGTCGGCTCCGCGGCATTATTCTACTTTGAGGATTATAATTATGTATTAGGATTTACAACTTCTCCCGCGGGCCGCCGTTTTGACGAATATCTGACTGGAGCCGCGTCTGTGACTTCCCCCCAATACATAAAGACTAACTCCTGGCTTTGCGGTACAGGAGCCACCGGACCTGTGTGCAATTATTCATGCCCTGCGGTCTCCGAGGAAACATTGCGGGAAGGAGGAACAAACAGCATGTTCTACATCGGATTTAGCAGCAAATATGTCTCCATCGGCATTAATCAGGTGTGGGATGACTCAGTGCTGTGCAATAAAAACAGGTTTTCAAAGCCAGAGCGCCTTATGTATTTCATGGACAGTTACGGCAATAGAGTCTGGCCTGGCATTGAAG
>CAZION010000100.1:0-24333 GCA_964540865.1 uncultured Victivallis sp. | reverse complement strand
ACAATTGAATCTTTAAATCAAGAAAAGTTGCGGCCTCTGGCCGCCTAATTAAAAGTTAACATGATTTCAATGTTCGTTAAAAAAGACTTATAAATACAGGAGGTTCATTTTGAAGACCATAAGGTTTGGAATAATCGGTGCAGGGTTGATGGGGCGTGAATTTGCGAGCGCATGTGCACGTTGGTGTCACCTGACGGAAATGAATGCCAGGCCGGAGCTTGTCTCGGTCTGCGATAAGAATCCGGATCTGTACGGCTGGTATCGCGACAACTTCCCCTCGGTCAAACAGATTACCGATGACTACAAGTTGTTGCTGGCCAATCCGGACGTCGATGCCGTATACTGCGCGGTGCCGCACAACCTGCACGAACAGCTCTATTGCGATATTATCAAAGCCGGAAAACATCTTCTCGGCGAAAAGCCGTTCGGCATCGATAAAAAGGCGAATGATGCAATCAATGAATGCGTACGCCAACATCCGAAAGTTTTTGTGCGTTGCAGTTCCGAATTTCCGTTCTTCCCACCTATGCAGAGACTTGGGGAGATGATCGAGGCCGATGCGTTCGGGGAGATTGTTGAAGTCAATTCCGGTTTCCTGCATTCTTCAGATCTGAATCCTGACAAGCCGATCAACTGGAAACGGATTATCGGGTTGAACGGTGAATACGGTTGCATGGGCGATCTTGGAATGCATCCGTGCCATTTTCCGTTCCGGGCCGGATGGTTCCCGAAAAATGTCCGGGCCATCCTTTCCAAACATGTGAAACAGCGTCCCGACAAGAACGGAAAAATGGTGCCGTGTGAAACCTGGGACAACGCCACGCTGCTCTGTGAAAGCGCTGATACGCGCACCGGAAACAGTTTTCCGCTTACGATTAAAACCCAGCGGATCGCCCCGGGCGAAACGGACACCTGGTATTTTGAAGTCAAGGGGATGAAGGGCTGCGGGAGATGGTCCAGCAAAAACCCGAGGCGTCTCGAAATACTGGAATACAAAGGCGGCGCGCAGGCGTGGCAGCAGATTGATATGGGCTGGGAGGTGGCTTTCAAGGGGATCACCGGAAGTATTTTCGAGTTCGGATTCACCGACAGCATTCTTCAGATGTGGGCGGCATTCCTCTATGAGTTGAGCGAAGGCAAGCCGAAAAGCAGGTTTTCGGGTTGTGTGACCCCGGAAGAGACTGCAATGTCGCACCGGCTATTCACCGCATCATTGAAGTCAAACCAGACAAAAAGCGTAATTGCCATAACTGAACGATGAACAAAAGCGGGAAAGCCATCATAGCCCTCGATCTTGGAACAACGAGCTTCAAATGCGCGCTTGTTTCTGAAGACGGCATATTGCCCGGAACAATCATAAGCAGGAATTACAGGATCAAGAGGAGTAAGGGGGGAATTACTTTTCCGGCAGAGGAGTATTTTGACATGGCCCTCGGCCTTCTCAGGCGCTCCTGTTCAACCGCCCTGGAAATGAAACTCCTTGTTGAGGCCATAGGGATTACATCGCAGGCGCAGACTTTTGTAACAATAAACAAGAACGGGGAAGCTCTTCCTGATGCAGTTGTATGGCTGGACGCGAGGGCTGAAAAGGAATCGACGGAAGTTGCTTCTGCAATAACTGATTTCCCTATGCATTCCGGGTTTCCGGCACCTTCGGGGCAGATGTTCCTCCCCAAAATCATCCATTTGAAAAACAAGGAGCCGGATGTTCACGGTTCGGCATGTAAATTCCTCCTTCTCAACGAATACATTGTTTTCCGGCTTACCGGCGAGACATACGGAGACAGCTCCAATCAGGGGATGTGCGGTTTCTTTGACATTTCAACAAGGAAGATTTCCAAGATTGCTCTTTCCCTGGCTGGAATTCGGGAAGAACATCTGGCGCAGATATTCCCCCCTGCCTCTTACGCCAAACCCCTGACGAATAAGATCTCCGAAATTCTTGGAGTCGGCAAAGTGAATGTTTACTCTTGCGGCAACGACCAGAGCTGTGCTGCAGCAGGCGCCGGTCTTTCCGCCGAGAATGACATCCTGTGCAACTTCGGCACCGCGATGGTGGTTTATTCCTTAAAGGAAAAACTGCCTGCGGTTTTACTCGGCAATCAGATAGCAGGGATAAGCTCTCTCAGGAATTATTATTTCCTCCTTGGACTGGAATCCGAATGCGGCAGTATTTTTGAAATGATTCACAGGGAGTTGTATCCTGAAGACGGCTTCGCTTCCATGATGCAGGAAGCCTTCAATGCCGATATTACAGGCCTCGGGATTGAAGATGCATTTGCAAGGACCTGTCCGGACATCGTCAGCATCGGTTCTTTGAAAGAGAAATATCCCCGTGCCGCCATTTGCCGAGCTTTTATGGAGCTCTGCGCCGGCGATTTTCAAAACATGCTGGAGGGCATTCTCAATAAATCGGCTCCGGGAAAGATCTTTGCATCAGGGGGATTGTCCTTGTCGGAAGAATGGATCCTGTTCCTTGAAAAGAGGTGCTCGTTGAAATTTTCCAGGATAGGGAGCTGTCATCCCGCCCTTCAAGGAATTTACAAAACAATAAAGCGAAATGAGGCGTATGATGAAAACTGACTTTGGACATTGGGTTGATTTCGAAATAAAGGAAAATGAAAGGGAGAAAGCCCTTTCTGACGCAAAAAAGGTGATTGACTCATGGGGGCTTGCGATGCCTTCGGAAACACCGCTCACACCGCATTTCGGGCTCAAGGACTTCTACAATATCGGAGAAATAGAATATCTCATCATAAACAACGAGGAGAAGGGATATTGCGGGAAGTATATTTTCCTTTTCCAGAACCAGAGGTGCCCGTGCCACAGTCACAATACAAAGGATGAGACATTCTTCATCGTGAAGGGCGTAGTTTCAATGACTGCGGACAAGAAGACTTTTGAAATGAATGCGGGGGACATCTTCAGGATGCTGGCTGGAGTGAAGCACACTTTCATGGCGGCTGGAGGCCCGGCACTGGTGCTTGAAGTATCCCAGCCTTCAAAGCTCAATGATAATTTTTTCGAGAACAAGAAAATCGGCAAGAACGGAACTTTATAAGGGAGAGCCAGCATGGAACGTCGTTTTGAAAACATTACGTCCGAGGAATTGAAGAAGCATATTGAAAAGAAATCGCTTGTCATCCTCGGGATAGGGACAATAGAAGAACACGGGAAGCATCTGCCGACAGGTACCGACTGGTTCATAACCCAGCGTTTCATGGACGACCTTGCGGAAAATCTCTGTAAGAATTCGAAGGTGCCGTTCCTGACTCTTCCGGCAATATGGACCGGCTACTCCGCCAAGGAAATGCAGAGATGGCCGGGCACGATCAGCATATCGACACGTACTGTCATGGACATGATGAAGGATGTCATAGCCTCCCTCTGTAAAATGGGTTTCACCAAGATACTGGTGCTTAATGGACATGGGCATCACAAGGAACTGCTGCGTCTTGTGGCGCGGGAGATTGCGGACGATCACAATGTCTTTCCGGCCGTGGCGGATATTTTCTCGTTGGGCGTAAAGGAGTACAATGCCGTCAGGAAAGGGGCTGCAGGCAGCAGCATCCACGGAGGCGAGGACGAAACTTCGGTAATGCTCCATTACGGATATGAGATTGACAAGGAGAAGTATACGGATGTTGACCACGTTGCCTATCACACCGACTCAGTAGCCGGGGATAATTTTATTGGATCATCGAAAGTCTTCTGGTCAACCTGGGGCTACCACAAAAGCAAGACCGGGCTTCTTGGCGATCCGACTCCGTCAAGTGCGGAGACAGGACGGACATTAATTGATGCATGTGTTAAAAACCTGACCGCTTTTATCGATGAATATATGCTTGACGTGAAGACTGCTTCTAAGAAATAAACCCGAAAGAGAGCAACGGGCAAAATGACTGTGCCACGTCTTGGAGTAAAACATGTTTGAAAAATCAAAATGCGTCGTGTCTCCCAATGATTTTGCCGTTGGGACGCAAACAGCTAGAATAAAGAAGGCTCTGTCTCTCATAAAGGAACGGGGTGGCGGAACGCTGGAGCTAAGTATCGATACTGTTACGATGCCGAATACGAATGTTTGGACTATAACAGAGTCGATTGTCTTGCCGTCTCACACAACATTATTTCTGAACAACAGTAAACTTAAGTTGGGCGATGGCGTGTTTGACACCATAATACGGAATGAAGGGATAACTGTTGATGCGGTGAATCCCAATGGTTTGGCTTTGGAATTGCGCCATGACAGTAATATAAGGATTATCGGGAGCGGTATTGGCACGGCGTTCATTGAAGGTCCCGATGTCCCTTTCATGGCCCCGCATCCTGTAAACGGCGGGGAGCCGATTCCATGGCTCGGTGATTTTTACGGATGGAGGACGGTGTCGATACTTTTCGCCAACTGCGGCGATTACGAGATCGGTGGTTTTTCCCTCAGAAAATCAACCTGTTGGGCGATATCCCAGGAGCACGGCTGCGAGAACATGCATATTCATGATATTGATTTCTATACGACAGTCAAGAACGGTGACGGGATTGATTTCAGGAAAGGGTGCCGCAACGGGCTTGTGGAGAATATTACCGGGGCCTGCTCCGATGATGTCATTGCTTGCACCGCCCTGCTTGGACATAACAAGTATCCACAGGGCAAGTATGTGTTTCCATTGCAGGTCGGAGGAAATGAAGATAGTGCTTTAGGGAACAATATTGACAATATCCGGATCAGGAATATCAAGTCTTCGTCAAAATGCCATGTCATCATATGTCTCGCCGCAGGTGGGGCGAAGGTTCAGGACATCAGCGCTACCGGAATAGAGGACAACATGAGGTTTAGTGCGGTGAACATCGTTTCCGTGTATACCGGATACGGGGAATCGGCAAAGATGGGTGATATCAGTAATATCCACATGGATGGAATAATATCGAACAATTCATCAGTGGCGCTGAAAATAAACACGCCGCTGCAGGACAGTACGTTTGAGCACATAGAGCAGAGGAGAAATGGCGGTGTGGAGTATGAGCTCACGCCACCATATGATAAGCAGATGGTGAATGTGAAAATCACCCCGCGAATTTAATGTTTAACCGCAAAGGACGCAAGGAAAGACGCTGAGCGCGCAGAGAAGATAGACTGACTCCGCGTACTTTGCGGTTCCCCCTTTGCGAACTTCGCGGCAAGGAATTTAATATTTGTATGATAAAACTGTAAGAGGAATACGCAAATGTCAAAATTATTAATTGGTTGGGCTGAAGCTGATACTACGCCGGAAGGGGGCGTTGATCTTTCCGGACAATATTATCATAGGATATCGCAAGGGATTCATTCAAGGCTTTCGGCAAATGTTCTGGCGCTTGAATCCGGAGACGGTGAACAGGCGATAATGGTTTCTCTGGATCTTGTCGGATTCCAATCGGATTTTCAGGATGAGCTGCGCAAGATGCTTGTTCATGAACTGCCGGAACTTGATGTTTCCAAAGTTTTCATGAATGTCATTCATACGCACAATGCTCCGGGCGTTGACCCGATAAGCGGAATCGGCTGGCTGAAGGAGCTGCCAGGTGTGCTGCCGTCAGCTGAGTATCGTAAATTTCTCCTTTGTAAAATAAAGGAAGCGATTGTTGAGGCCTGGCGGAACCGCAAACCTGGAGGCATTGCCAATGCACTGAGTTTTGCCCGTGTCGGACATTGTCGCCGCGCGGTTTATTCCGACGGTACAGGCGAGATGTATGGCCGCACCGACCGTGAGGATTTCACCGGTATGGAAGGTGGCGAAGATTCCGGAGTTGATCTGCTCTTCACTTTTGATGAGAAAGGCAAACCCACGGGCCTGATATTAAATTTAGCCTGTCCTTCACAGGCAATGGAGGCCACTTATAAAATCTCATCTGACTTCATGGGTGAAGCCAGGCGCCTTTTAAAGAAGAAGTTTGGTGAGGATTTCCGGACGTTGGGGCAAATCAGCGCCTCTGGATGTCAGTCTCCGCGCGACCTGACCAGGAATTACAAGGGCGAACTGGATTTCTGGCATGAAGACGGCGTGACGGAAATCGGGCGAAGACTGTTGGCATCTGTTGAAAGTGTTTTTCCGCAAGCCGTTTCAAAAATAGATTTTTCTCCGCTCATGCATCACAGTGTTAAGAATATTTCACTGCCGCGTCGCCGTGCTTCCCGTCAGGATTACCTGAATGCGGAAATACAGCTAAAAAATCTTCTGACTGAGATTCCCGAAGATGAAGCATACCGTCAGTTCTGCGATCAAGTTGGCGCCAATGAAAAAATCACCGGACGTCCCGGCCCGTATGACAGCAAGCTCCACCATTTCGTCCTGATTCAGAACGCCAAGGCTGTAATCAACAGATATAACGATCAGGAGAAAAATCCGGAATTCAATATGGAGCTTCATGTGTTCCGACTGGGTGATTCGGTGTTTGCAAGCAATCCATTTGAGCTTTATCTTGATTTTGGACATCGGATCAAGGCGCGCAGTGTGGCGGAACAGACTTTCATCGTCCAACTCTGCTGTGGAACAGGCGGTTATCTTCCGAGCGAACGTGCTGAACAGCTTGGCGGCTACGGTGGATTGATCATAAATGGCAACGTCGGTTCCGACGGCGGAAAAAAGCTGGTGGATTTTACGGTCAAGGAAATTGGAAGGATGTGGGCCAATTCTAAGACTTGATTCGTTTTCTTATTCCGCAACGCGGATTGATATTATAGCATGGGGTTGCCCAAAAGGGCTACCCCATGAAAAATCATTGTACGCAAGAGTATTCGCTGAAAGCGATAAATAAAATCAATCCTGATGGTTTATCTATCGCTTTCAGCGAAAATGATTTTTATTTGTTTATTCCTTCATAGGGTGGCTTTGCAACCCTATGCTATGTTATTTATCGCCTTCGGCGAATCGTTATGCCCTCATAAGGAGTTATATGGAATTTATTCTGACATTGGACGCTGGAACCACTTCCCTGAAAGGTGCGTTGTTTGATCTTTCCGGCAATATGCTCTGCTCTCGTGTCCATGAATACCAACTGGAAAAACCGGCTCCGGACATTGTTGAGCTGGATCCGGAAATCTACTGGCTTGCCGCAAAGGCCGTTATCAGGGAAATCCTTGGAGAGACGAAAGTTCATCCGGAAAACATCATAGCGCTCGGGGTAACCAGCCAGGGCGAAACATTGATTGTGCTCGACAAGAACGGCAAGCCGCTCCGCAAGGCGATTGTCTGGCTGGACAACCGGGCAGGTGAAGAGGCGGAAACAATTAAAAGGAAATTCGGACGCGAGCTGGTTTACAAGATGACAGGACAGCAGGACATAGTCCCAGGTTGGCCTGCGTCGAAAATCCTCTGGTTGCGCAAGCATGAACCTGAGGTGTTCGAATCCGCCGCAAAATATCTGATGCTGGGAGATTATCTGATCTACCGCCTGACTGGAGTTTTTGCGACAGACCATGCACTCAATCCTTCAACATTATATTATGATTTTGTAAATGGCTGCTGGTGGCGGGAAATGCTTGATTTCCTTCATGTTTCCGAGAAGCAACTGCCTGGCCTCTTGAATTCCGGAGACTCAGCCGGAAACATCACAGCTGACATCGGGTTGGCCGGGAATACATCTGTAACGGTGGCTCCGATTGATCAGATTGCCGCCGCAGTCGGAGCGGGTAACATCGCTCCCGGAATGATTACTGAAACCACCGGTTGTGCCTTGGCGATCTGTTCTACGGTTGAACACCCCACGTATGATCCGGGAATGAACATCGGGCTCTACCGGCACGCCCTTCCGGGAATCTTTGTGCTGATGCCATGGATACCGACTGCTGGAATGATTCTGCGCTGGTTCCGTGATGAGTTCTGCAATGGAATGGATTATGATGCGATGATTGCTTTGGCTTCAAAAGTTCCGCCCGGAAGCGACGGGCTTATCCTCCTGCCGCATTTTAGCGGAATGAATTCCCCTGAAATCAATCCGGATGCCAAAGGTGTTTTTTACGGGATGACTACCGCGCATCACAAGGGGCATTTCGTACGCGCAATTCTGGAGTCGGTTGCGTTTTCGCTCCGTGACAATATTGATCTTCTGGCGAAAACTGGTACAAGCTGCGGGGAAATAGTCTCCCTTGGCGGTGCAGCACGAAGCGCACTCTGGCTCCAGATTAAGGCGGATATCCTGAACAGGAAAATTAAAACCATGCGCTGCGAGGAGACGACCAGTTTGGGCACGGCAGTTCTTGCAGCGGCCAGAACCGGAAGATTTGCGAATATCGCAGACGCTGTTGAAGCAATGGTCCATCCGGCCGTGACGATTGAACCTGACCTTGCAAACACCAAAACATATGACAATATTTTCATTCAATACAGGGATTTAAACAGGAAATTATTCGACAGGAGTTAAGAATATGAGAATCGATGCAGTTGAAATCTATCATGTTGCGATGCCTTTGGTTTATCCTTTCAGGACTGCTTTCGGCAACGAGGATACAATTGAGTCAGTGCTGGTGAAGCTTGTTTCCGGAGACAATTATGGATGGGGCGAGGCGGCGCCATGGATGTATCCTGCGTATTCTGCGGAGTTCGCAGAAGGGCAGTTCCTGGTTTCCAAGAAATTCATCACCAATTCCCTGCTTGGAAAGGATATTGTATCCGGCAAGCAACTCCAGCAGGAGCTTTCCTGGATCAAGGGCAACTTTTTCGCAAAAGCCGGATTTGACCTAGCTTGGTGGGATCTTTATGCCAAGAAGCAAAATAAGCCACTGTGGCAGGTTATTGGCGGGAAAAGCCCTGATATCGAGGTGGGAGCGGATTTTGGCATCATGGAAAGCATTGACCTCCTGATTGAAACAATCGGTAAAGCCGTTGCGGAAGGCTACAAGAGGGTAAAACTGAAATACCGTCCAGGCTGGGAACTTGATATGATTTCAGCTGTCAGGGAAGCGTTTCCAGATCTGGTGATCCATGTTGACTGCAACAGCGCCTATACGCTAGCCGACATTGAGATGCTCAAGCAACTGGACAAATATAATCTGGCGATGATTGAACAGCCGCTGATGAATGATGACTTGATTGATCATGCGGTTCTTCAGGCACAGATTAAAACTCCGATATGCCTGGATGAAAGTATAACTTCGCCGGCAAAAGTTAGGAAGGCGATCCAAATGAAGGCGTGTCGCTGGATCAATATAAAGTTAGGGCGGACCGGGGGCATCACAAACGCGATTGAAATCAATAAGATATGCCAGGATGCCGGTATCCCTTGTTGGGTGGGTAGCATGGCTGATTCAGGTGTCGGCGCGTCTCATAATATTGCCTTCGCCACACTTTCAAACATCAAGTATCCGTGTGATATTTTTCCAACAAAGAGATTCTATGAGAAAGATTTGGCCGTACCGGAAATGATTCATTCGGCCCCTTCCATGTTCAGGGCAAGTGACGCGCCAGGGATAGGCGCGGAACCCGATCCGGAAATGTTGTCAAGGGAAACATTGAACAAAATAGTTTTCAAGCGTTAATAACACGGAGATTAAAATAATGACAAATAAGAAGAAAATCGAGGATCTTGTTGACCTGATACTGCCTAAGGTGATTGCACTGAGGCACGCAATCCATCAGAACCCGGAACTCGCCGGAAACGAAGTGTCCACATCTGCACTGATCAGGAAAACATTGAGTTTCACCGATATTGAACTCTTACCACCGTTCATCGGCACTGATGTCGTGGGTCTGTTGAAAGGCAAAGAGAAGGGGAAGAATGTCGCTCTCCGTGCCGACATTGATGCCCTGCCCATGCAGGAGACTAATGACCTCCCATACAAATCCTCAGTTGACGGGCAAATGCATGCGTGCGGACATGACGGCCATACCGCAATGCTCCTCGGTGCTGCGATGGTGCTGGATAAACTCAAGGGTGAACTTAAAGGTTCGGTGCGGTTCGTGTTTCAGCCGGGTGAGGAAATAGCCGCCATGGGTAAGGAGCTTGTTGATGCCGGAGCGCTTAAGAATCCGGAACCTGATGCGGTGTTCGCACTCCACGCCAAAAGCGGATATCCAGAGGGTTCGATAATCTCACGGCCTGGCACAATCATGGCGGCGGCTGGCTTTTTTAAAATCAGGATTATCGGCAGGGGCGGACACGGTTCCACTCCGGAACTTGCGGTTGACCCGATCCTCGCCGCCTGCCGGGTAGTTGAATCCCTGCAAAGCATAGTCTCGCGGAATATCGATCCGCAGGATGCCGCAGTTGTCAGCGTGTGCCGTTTCGATGGCGGGAAAAACGCGAACGTGATTCCGGAAGAAGTGATTCTTGAAGGCACTATCCGGTTCCTTGACAGTAAGGTCGGAGAAAAAATCCACAGGCTCATCGAGCAGACTGTAAAGGGGATTTGCCTTGCGTCCGGCACAACATATGAATTTGACTACAAGTTGCCATACATTCCGACAGTCAACAATCCTGCCTGTGTTGAGGCCGCCCGGAAGACTACCGAGAAATATCTTGGTGCAGGCATGTGGTTTGACATGCCGAGAGCTTCGCTGGGAGGAGAGGATTTTTCTTTTTATCTGCGCGATTACCCGGGCGCGTTCAGTTTCATCGGAGTTGGCGTTGATAGCCAAGGCATCCACAATCCTAAATTCGATTTCAACGACGGGGCGATACGAAACGGAATCATTTATCTGGTGGCGATGACGCTCGAGGCAATGGATGTGAAATAGAGGTGTGGATTTGAAATCCTCTCTGGTCTGGCGAACCATAATGTAGCACAGGCATCTTGCCTGTGTTGGTTTTTGGGGGGATCTAGATTTGTCCGTCCCGGACAAATGGAATTGGGGTTTTCGCCGAAATGGCGAATTCCACTTCAAGTAATAGACGGGTAGTAAATTAAAGACACAGGCAAGATGCCTGTGCTACATTTATAAAGATATGGAGAAAAAACTATGGATGGGATAAGAAAAATCAGGGCAGGGTTTGTCGGGTTCGGTGAAATCAATACGCCGAAGGAGTTTATTGTAAAACGCTGTGCTGCGGCAGCAAAACTGCTTGAGAAAGAAGGGGTGGACCTTTTTATAACTGCAGCAGTCTGCGATGATCCGCAGGGCAGGGAGGCGGAACGGGCAAGGACTGAACTGGCCAGGGATGATTTTGATCTGCTGATTATCTGTGTTGCCGGATGGATCCCGTCATGGGCGGTATTCAGTGTCATTGAACCGTTCAAACATAAGCCGATGATACTTTGGGGGCTAAGCGGCTGGCAGGAGGGAGACCGGTTTGTCACCACCGCTGATCAGGCTGGAACCACCGCTCTGCGCAAGCCTATGGAGGATATGGGATATAATTTCAAATATATTGTCAATTGCCGTGGAGGAAAGCCGAGAATCGCAGAGATAGTCAGTTATGCGGAAGCCGCACGCGCGGCCGCTCTTCTAAAGACGGCAAAGATCGGAATGGCCGGATATCGCGACATGCGCTTGTATGGAACACTTTACGACGGTGTTTCCCTTAAAGCTCAGATAGGTCCTGAAATCGAACATTTCGACCTGCTTGAGATTGCGCAGCTGATGGAGAAAGTGAAATCCGAAGATATTGCTGAAATCGCTTCTTCACTGAAGAAAAGATGGAAGTTTGTCAAAGAGCCTAAAACGGGAACAGTTGAAAATTCCGTCCGCCTTTTCCTTGCGTTAAAGACCAAGATCCAGGATAGGAAATATCAGGGATTCTCTTTCTGCGATGTTGACGGAATCAAGAAGCTGATGAAATTCGCGCCGGCAGGCAGTCTGACTCTCCTCCATGATGAAATGGATATCTGCTCTGTTCCGGAAAATGATAGTCTTGGCGCTGTGACACAGCTCATAGTCAAGCATCTCACCGGACAAGTCGCTGCGTATTTGGAATTTTACGAGTTCCTGAAGGACGGTGCGCTTATGGGGGTGCCAGACTATGTCCCTGCGGAAATAGTTGACGGCAAAGTCACAGTAATGCCGAATGCGTTCGGGGATTTCGGGGAAGGGCTGTTGAATGTATCGAAATTGAAAACAGGGAAAGTGACAATCTGCCGCCTCGGATATTCAAAAGGCGAATACTCCATGCACATCATGACCGGCACTGCGCGAACTCCGCAGAAATGGGAGGAGGCGGGCTGGGCGCCACCGGCACCGCAACTGCCGAGTCTGGAAATAATATTCGACAGTCCTGTGGATGACTTCATTCAGAAGGTGATGAGCCAGCACTACATTATTTCCTATGGGGACAATCGGGCAAGGCTGGAAGCCCTTTGCTCAATTCTCGGAATTCGCTCCTGTTGATTCCAGGGGGCATGGTATAGGAATTTCAAAGTGCCCCAGTGACCGAGTGTCCAAGTTTTAAAGAAAAAGACACAACTGAAGTTGTGCCACGTCATCCGACATGGTAAAAACTCCAACATGTTCGATATTTGGCATTTTTCAAAAACTTTGTGCCCCTGTGCCTTTGTATCTCTGTAACTATTTTAAAAAGTTGCGGCCTACGGCCGCCTAATTAACCTTATCCACCTTGTTGCCGGCTTTAATCCAGCCATCAATACCTTCCGGATATTCCATGATATTAGTATATCCGAGTTTTTTCAGGTGTTCAGCCAATGCTGCGCTTGCCGGGCATTTGGGATTGGCGCAGTAAGTCACGATTGATGCATTTTTATCAGGAATAGCTTTCGTGACTTCATCGGCGGAACTTGCTGCGCTGAGGGATTTAGCTCCCGGTATTCTCTCTCCAGTATCATATTTTCCGGTTCTTGCGTCAAATATCAGAGAGTTTTTGCTGTCAACTATTTTTTTTAACTCGGCAGTGCTGAGCATTTTGAAATCACTTTTTTCGGCAGGCGCAGCTTTGCATGTCTTGCACTCGCAAAATGGACATTGGCATCCTGTGATTACCGACATAATCATCGCGACTCCCGCAATCAAGAACAGTTTTTTCATCTTCCTTCCCTTTCTTTAATTTTGTTAATCATAAATCAAACCGACAAATTCAGCTCTGTTTCAGGGGATCTTGCTTGTCGTGTCGCCCTGCATGAATTTCACTTCGATGCGAATTTTCTCTGGAAACTTGCTTTTCTTTTCAATGATTCTCCGGAGAAGTTTTGCGCCTGTGGCGCCGATTTCGAATGAAGGGGAAAAGTATGTCGTTAGTTTTATGAGTTCATTCATAAAGATCCCGTCTGCGCCGGTGACGGATAAATCATCAGGGACCTTTCTCCCAGTTTCGCGCGCAGCTTTTATGACTCCAAGGGCGGCAATGTCATTTGGTGCGGCTATGGCTGTTGTCTCGGGGCTTTTCTTCAATATATCGAGTGCCCCGTTATAACCTGTTTCGAAATTGAATCCGGAATGCGCGCTTATGCATACCGGTTTGATGCGATGCCTCTTAAGGCCGGAAAGGAACCCCCTGTATCGTTCCTCGCCTACGGATGCGACCCGACACGGAGGTATAAAGGAGATTTTCCTGTGTCCAAGGGTTACAAGGTGATCTGCTATCATGTTCATTCCTTCATAATCCTGCGCCACCACCTGGCTTACGGGAAGGGCCGGGGGGGCGCATTGAATCATCACTAACGGCACTTTGTCTTTTATCAGGTCATGTACGTATTGTTCCGAGTTCAGCAATCCCCATATTATTATCCCATCAACCATCCTGCTCCTGAAAAGTTTCAAATATTCTTTTGACCCGATGAATTTCTCGTCGGTAGAGGCCAATGTCAGATAATATGAATTCTTTGAAAGGTCTTGTTCAACCCCGAAGGTTGCAGACGCCAGGTTTATGTCTGCGATATTCCCATGTTTAGGTTCAAAATAGTCCAGGGATTGGGAAGGGATGAGAAGCGCCACGCATTTTGATTTCCCGGAAATCATTCTTACGGTGTGCATGTTCGGATAGTAGCGGAATTTCTCGCTGACTTTCAGGATGCGTTTCTTTACTGCCGGGGACACCTTGTTAGTGTCAGGGTCGTTGAGCGTCCGTGAAACTGATGCCGTGGAGACCCCGGCCTTCAGCGCTATGTTTCTTATATTGGCATTCATGTGCCGGTGCCTTTCTTTGCTTCACAGTTCTTTTGTTCTCCGTAGAAATATTGGATATTTCTACGGAAAGCTGTTTTTAAATATTATGCCATCCCCTTTAGCAATGAATCGCCCGGAACGTTCAAGGTTTCATGAAGCTTCAATGCTATGCGGGGAGATATTTTTCTTTTTCTTCCAAGTATTTCAGAAACACGGCTCTTGGTTCCAAAACACGGGATCACATCCTTGCGCGAAAGTCCAAGTTGTTCCATTCGGAATTTTATGGCTTCAACAGGATCCGGCGGCGGGATTACATAGTTTTTGTCATCATAATGTCTTACCAGCATCGTTAGAATTTCAAGTTTTTCCATTGCAGCAGAATCCTTGGAGGGGCATTTTGCCGCAAGTTCCAGTATTTCCTTCATGGTTTTGCCATAATCCTGGTCATTCTTTATAAGACGGACATTCATTTCAAATTCCTTTCTTTGAAAATCTTTCATATTCATCATGTGTCCCGGCAAATTTCACGATTACTTGTCCACTGATATATACGACTACGACAATAATCCTGTAATAGTTTCCCCTGATATTGAAGACGACATTGTTATTTGCAAGGAGACCGGCATGTGGATAGCTTTTTTTTATATCAGCAGTATTTTTCCAAGTTGCTGTTTCTACTTCGGCAACCCACGCTGATATGGTATTCCTGGCATCGGCATGCTTCCTCGCCAGCAAATCAAGGGCCCTCTTGCCGATTATTTCCATAATTCCCTGTTTTTTTGTTTCAATATAGTTCCCAGTTATGGAACTTCAAGGATTATTTATGTTTTCATTGTTGACAGAGGCTTGGTTGAGTGATATAATCCAGGTAACATGTTACTGTTATCTAGTTTTAAGTTCTATGTGGTGGATTATTTTTTCCGCTCACGGAAAAAATAAAAGGGGAAACGGTGAAAATACAAGACGTGAAGATAATCCTGTGCGACATTGACTCGACGGTCACTGAGGCGATGCAGGAAAGCAAGATTATTGATTTCAGGAATTCCATTTTCGAGATGTTCTCGATGCATATTGCGGCGCAGCGGAATATAAGCTGCGAAGAGGCCAGATGTGCCCTGGAGGACATGGCGAACAACGTTCTGGTATGGTGGGACTATCCGGATCTCATATCGTGCTTCGGGCTTGATTCCGTGATGATCTGGAAGGAGATGAGACGGTTGCACAAGGATATCCTTCATATTTATCCGGATGCCGTGGAGATGGTCAAATATCTCAAGTCCATAAATAGGGACATCTACATAATCAGCAATAATCCTGTTACGGGCTGCCTTTTGAAGCTTGAAGCCGCCGGACTCGCCAGTTTGCGGGGTTCAGATTATTTCAACAGGATTTTCGGGACTAACATCACTCACGGCATGAAGAGCCAGGTTCCGATGTGGAAAAGAGTTATCGCCAACCTGGGGGAAAATCCTGAAAATATCCTGACAATAGGAGACCACGTAAAGGAAGATTTTGAAATCCCCAACAAGGCTGGAATCAAACATTCAATAATTGTAGACAGGACAGCAAAGGAACCAGTTTCGGAAAAGAACGGTTATATATGTGTTAATAGTCTTTCCATGGTGAAAGGAATTATAAAGTAGCACAGGCATCTTGCTTGTGATTGGATTTTCTATTGGTGTAGGGTTGACCGTGTCGGGCAATAAGAATTGTACGAGAATACTTTCCGGCACGGCGAACGCTTGATCCAAAAAAGGGATGAGAAATCATGAAGGAAGCAAATAAATTTAATTTTGAGTTATCCTATCCTGTTAATGTGACGGACTGGGACGGTAAGATTATTTCATTGAAGCAGGATTCATCGGTCTTGGAGGAGCTTGATGTACTGCGAAAAGCCGGGATTTCCTGGGCGATGATTGCAGGCTTCCAGGTCGAAGAGCCTCTGGCGTTCGATATCTACAAGGGGGCGGAAGCTTGCGGAAAACTCATTGCTGGAAACGGATTCAAAGTTTCTTCCCACCACTGCCTGATGTCTACATTCGCCCCGTTGCGAAGTTCACAGGAAACTGTCAGGGAGAAGATGAGGAAGAACGTTGATTTCTGCTCTCTATTGAAGACTGAGACGCTTGTCATTCATCCTGGACGCATTGATGGAAAGCATGAGAAGGTTGCAACTATTTACAGCGGATACGAGAGCGAATTGAAACTTCATGGGTTGGAAAGGATTATTGACACGATTGCGGAGAACTTCAGGGATATGGGCGAATATGCGGCAAAATCCGGGATAAGGCTTGCTCTTGAAAATCTGGGTCGCTTTGAACCACTTGCAGATATGGAGATTCTGCCTGAGCTGGTAAGGAGAGTCAATCTGCCGAATGTCGGATACTGCCTGGATTCGGGCCATGCTCATGTTTTCGGCGAGTCCGTTGTCAAATGGATTGAAATAATGGGTGACAAGCTGTTCGCAACGCATTTCCATGACAATAGGGGTAAACTTGTTGGGGTTAAGCTGAATTCCATGTTCATCGGTGCCGACAAGAACAGCGATGAACACATATCTCCGGGGTTTGGCACAATCAGTTGGATGGATGTAATTGCGGCATTGAAGAAAATAAACTACAGGTGTCCCGTGAATTTTGAAACCGGCGGATGGCCGGTTGATGATAAGCTTGAAAGTTACAAAATGGCGATCGCCTGGTGGCGTGCCTGTGAAACTATGGCCACTAAAGGCATGTAGAGTCATCGTGAAGGATGACGGATTGTTGTTTTAGGAACGCGGCAGCAGGGTGCCGCGGCTACAGTCCGCCTAGGCGGATAGCCACGTCACTACGTTGACGTGCCTTATCTTAAGAAAATGTAATAAACAGGCGAGACGCCTGTTCCACATTAAAACGGATGCCAGCAAGTTTCTGGTGTTCCAAATGAAACAAGAAGGTTCAATATGAATTTGTCTTCTGAAGCGTATCGTGACAAGATTTACGGCTGCTGGGCAGGAAAATGTCTGGCTGGGGCGATTGGCATGCCGTTTGAAGGGGTGCCTTACCAACCGGAACTGACTTGTGAGAATATTAATGTTCAGGATGTCCCGAACGACGATTTGGAGCTGCAGCTGGTCTGGATGGTGGCGCTTGAACGGTACGGCATTGGTTTAACTTCCCAACATCTGGCAAAATACTGGCTTGAAAACATAAAACACGGTTGTGATGAATACAGCGTGGCCATACGTAATATAAGGCGGGGAATAATGCCGCCGGCGAGCGGCTGGGAGGACAATTTCTTTGCTGATGGGATGGGAGCCGCAATCCGTTCGGAAATATGGGCGGCGGTTTTTCCGGGACGCCCTGATGCTGCCGGCTATTTTGCTGAAAATGACGCAACGGTGGATCATTGGGGTGACGGCGTCTGGAGCGAAGTTTTCTTGGCAATGACCGAAAGCCGTCTATTCATTGAAAGCGACATTGCCGTATGTCTGAAATATGCGCTGGGGCAATTGCCGCAATCCACCAGGCTTTACAAGGCTATCAAGACAGTATTGGAGCTTCACGCAAAGGGTTGCAATTCCGAAGAAGCAAAAGCGATTATCTCGAAGAAGTTCTATAGCCATAACTTTACCGACTGCGTGATGAATCTGTCATTTATTGCTTATGCTTTGCTGTGGGGCGGGGGGGATTTCATCAAGACCGTTCTTCTTGCAATCAATTGCGGACGTGATACCGACTGTACGGCGGCAACATGCGGAGCTATGCTGGGAATCTGCCATGGCAGCAAAGTTATTCCCGTTGACCTCCTTAAAAAGCTTTCACCAACCCTGACACTGAGCGAACTCATTGGCAAAGTTCAGGGAGTGCCCAAGACATTGCCGGAACTGATTGACCGCACTGTGGCGCTACGGGAAAAGCTGTCATGTGAGTTGCCGAAAAAAACTTATCCGATATATCGCCCCTATGAATCCTCCAAGCCCAAGGCTTATGACCGTGCCCGCTGGCTGGTTCTGGACGATGCGGAACACAATATTCCGGCAATAAAGGATGAACTCATCCGTGCCGGAAAATGCCCTGAAAAATTAAAGAAACATATTTTTACGACTGTCGGGCTTTTCTTCAATCTGTCCAAATTTGCGAAATGCGCAAACACCTTGAATCTATTCACATTCCTCAATGTGGATAATAAGGAAATCTCCAGTGAAGATGTTGTGGTGTCAGCCACTGCCGATGTCGGAATGACGTTGTGGCTCGACCGTCTAAGGCTGCTCAACCATCATTCACGGCAGTTGTCCCTGCCTTCATTCCACAGGGCGGAAGGCGGTGCGGCATTTCATTATCCTCTTAAGCATGGCGACAAAAAAATGGTCCACATCAAACTGTATTCGTGTCTGCCTCCGCTCAGATGCACCCTGATGTTCGGCAACAATTACAACGATCACCTCGACGGATTCAACCTGAACATTTGAAATACCGCTGTTTTATCATGCAGGATGATTTTTGATATGCGGTTAGAATTCAATGCCTTTACCGCAGAGTACGCTGAGATTAAGACGCAGAGTACGCAAAGGGAAGAAGACTGAGGGGTTACGCTAAGTTTTTCCTTACGGGAAAAATGCGCTCCTGGCGTGTTGGTAGTAGCACAATTTATTGCGCGTTCTTGGTAGGGCGGGCTTTCCAGTCCGATCGTGTGGACGGTCTGAAAGAACTGCCTTGCCTTAAGAACGGCGTATAAATTCGCCTACTACGAACAGGGAAGAGCGGGCAACCAAGCCATATGATACTATTAAGCGCCTTACCGGCGAATTTATTTCTCAGCCTTCTTTGAAAGTCTCGCATATTCCTTTGGAGAATGTCCTGTGGTTTTCCTGAAGAGACGGCAGAAATAGCTGCAATTCTGCATCCCGCACAGAGACGCCGCCTCGTAGACGGTCTTGTTCTCCTCCCGGAGGAGCCTGCAGGCACGGGCTATGCGGAGATGCATTATGTAGCGTAGCGGGGTAAGCCCTTTCATTTTTAGAAAATGCCGCTGGAATGAACGTTCGGTCATGCCGGCCAGTTTTTGAAGACGGGAAATTGGTATCTCTTCCGCAAAATGAATCTCGAGATAGTCCAGGACCTTTGCCAGCCAGGGACTCCTCATGTCATCCTTTATCGTATTTGCACTTTGCGAAGATCTGAAAATCCTGACAAAAAGCTCTAGCAGGCGGGCGGCCATCATGGTGGTGTGGCTTTTTCTCATTTCCTTTCTTTCACGCTCCAGGTCTGTCACAATCCTCACACATACGTCAAGTTCTTCCGGTGACAGTGAAGGTCTATGAGAGGCGCCCTGCTTTTCATCTTTAACTTTTCCAGCCAGGGCCCGGTAGGCCGGATCTGCCTTCAAGATGGGTCCATATGCTTTCATGAATGACGATCTGATGAGGATGTTCATGAGCTTCAAGCCCTCGGTTGAGCGGTATGCATGCTGCATTCCTGGCTCAATAAGGAAACAGTCTCCGGGTTTGAGCTTGTAGGATTTGTTCCTGAAGTCATGTATGCCCATGCCATCCAGGATAATTATCAATTCGGTGAAATCATGGACATGCCATTCGATATTCCCCTGGTGCGCCGTAGGCAGTACGACCACAGGGGCCGTGACGCCTCGGAAACATATTTCTTCTATCCACTGGGTGGAGTTTATGGACTTGATTTTAGGGATTAAATCGTTATTTTGCCGTTTTTGTACCATGTTTTGTCGTTTTTGTGCCATATTATGACTTTTAATTAATGTATAATGTCCGTATTAAATCAAAATATCAAGCGGGTTTTATAGTTATTTAGGTAACATGTGTCTTGGCGCAGCAGAGATATAGGCGGTGGAAGAAAAATTTTCCTGAAATTTGCAAATATCATAACAGGAAAACAGGAGTATAAAATGAACACAACAAGTGAAAAAATGAAAACCCCATATTGTAAATCATTTGTACACAATGGATTTACCCTCATTGAGCTCCTGGTTGTGATAGCGATCATCGCAATCCTGGCGGCAATCTTGCTGCCGGCGCTGTCGAAGGCAAAGGCAATAGCCAAGCTCACATCATGTTCGAACAATGTGAAGACCATCACCTTCGGACTGCTGATGTATGCTGATGATAATAAGAATTTCTTTCCTGTGCGGGATACGAACGTCAGTGAAACCTATCGTTTCTGGTACCGGAAAATGTATACGCAGGTAACTAATAAGGATTGGGTGGCAGGGGATCCCTCGCTTTTTAGGTCTTTTGACATTTTTCGTTGCCCCAGTCACGTAATTCCAATTGCTCAGGCTATAGGCCACAATACCATAGCGTATGGTATAAACGATTATCCCGCCGGTATGAGGGTGGATACTGTGAAACGGCCTTCACTGGTGATACTGACCGGGGACAGTGACGACGACGGTTATTACGGTATGATCATTAACGCCCAAATTTATGCCTTGGGCAACCGGCACAACGGCAGTGCATCCATAGGCTTCGTTGACGGTCATATTGAAACGGGCAGGGGGAAAACTTATATCTTTCCAGATGTCATCTATGGCTCGATGACTGATAATGGAACGACGATAGTGAAGACATCTGCTTCATCCCAGGCCCCCACCACCGCCCCCCAATTCTACAGGAACTGCTGGGGATTCCGCGGTACCGGATATGATTATCTGACACAGTGATGACCTTCAGCCGAATGGGAAGAATCTGAATTTTGGAGTTCACTTCAGTGTGTCTTCAGAGTTGCGGCTTCCAGCCGCCAAACTTAACGTATAGGAATTTCAAAGTTACCAGTTACCAGTCAACAGTGAGCAGTCAATGGATTTTCTTACTGACCACTGATAACTGATAACTGATAACTGATAACTGATAACTGATTACTGATAACTGATTACTGATTACTGATTACTGATTACTGATTACTGATTACTAGAGTTGCGGTCTTTTGCCGCCTAATTTTAAAAGGGAGGATTGACATGTTGAAAGGGCTCTTGATGTTTCTTAGTGTCGCAATGGCGGGTTCCGGTTTCGCCCATGAGCGCGGGACACCTATATTCCAGGACGGTTTTGACACAAACGCCACCTTTGCGGAAAACTGGGTGCTTGGGAAGGGGTGGGCGGGAAGAATCAACTCGGTAGAGGGGAAGGTGCTTTTTCCGCAGGGCGGTCAATTGTCCATGCGCCGGGACACCCCGGAGGATTTTTACGCGGAGATGGATGTTACGGTAAACAGCCGTCTTCCGAATGCGAAAAGCCTGTTCTGCGGATTTGATATCGAAGGATTCCTGTTTACCATTACTCCTGACGGCAATTTCTGGCTGGCCCGCTCGCCGAAGGGCAGCAACGCTACTTGCGTCAGCAAGAAAATTGAAGATTTTCAATTCGCTAAGCCGGTAAAACTGTCTCTGAGCCGCAAGGTGGGGAACGGCATTGCCCAATACATCTGCCGTATCGACGGCAAAGAGATGACGATTGTCCGCTTCACACCACCGGTCATGAAGGACGGGAAATATGATCCGTTGTGCATTTGCAGCTTCGGACTTGATATGAGCGTGGATAATTTCGGGTTGTTCATGATCAAGAGCGGCGATGAATCCCCGAATCTTGTCATTAACAGCGGATTTGAATACGATCAGGATGGGTTCCCTCCCTATCTGATACGCTGTTTCAGCGGCGATATCACAAAGATCCGGGATTACGAAAAGGACTATCTTGCAAAATGGAGTCTTGACACAAACGAAAAACACGGCGGAAAACAATCGATGAGGATCACCAAGGATGAGTTTTCCACATCCGTGTCCGCGCTTTTCGGCGGCGTTGGAACTGTTGAAGGTGGTGCGGGCGTGTTCAGCATCTGGATGAAGGCGGACATGGACAATTTCCCAGTTACAATCAGTTATGCGAAAGGCAGGCAGGTTCTCGTCTCCAAGGAATGGAAGCGCTATGAGGTCGTAAATCCCCGTCTGCCTAAGCCGGGAGTCTATTCTCCGGTTTCCCTGTCTTTCAAGGAGAATGGAACACTTTGGATTGACGACTCTCAGGCGGAGTTCATAAGCGCCCCGAGCGAAGAGGAACTGAAAACCGATAAGACTTTCGCTTCACCGTACAAGCCGTCTGATCTGGATAAGACCCGTTTCGGAAAAGAGAATAAAGCTGTAGTCGTCCGCGCCCCTGAAATCACGGTACCGAAACTGCCCTCAGGTGTCGTGCCCGGAGTGGAGCTTGACGCATGGAAGGACCATTCCGTCAAACTTGACAGATTTTATGATTTTGAGAAAACGCCTAAAAGCAAAACAGAAGCCTATCTTGCGTGCGATAAGGAGAATTTTTATGTCGGCTACAGATGCTTTGTGGACGACCTTTCAAAAGTCAATACCGAACCGCTCAAGCACGATACGATGATCTTCAGCCGTGATGCCGTCGAAATGCTGGTTGATCCGCTGGCCAGCGAAGGGAAGTTTAAATATTATCAATTTTTCGCATATCCCGGCGGTTCCCGTGCCGACAAGGGGCTTGGGTTGGACGCCAGTTGGGACGGGAATTGGAAAAGCCAGGTTAAATTAAATGAGAAGAACAACAGCATCGACTACGTGCTGAGTGTCCCGTTCTCGGATTTTTCAAATCCTGAGATGAAAGAGCAGTGGGTTATGAACCTGCACCGCTACGATGCCGCCACCGGTGAAGTCACAACCCTGATCAAATGCCTGAAACCGTCATTCGTCAGCCGCGAATACTGGCCGCTTGTCAACTTCCCGGCGGATGTCATTAAACCCTATGCCGTTGGCGTGGCCGCCGGCGGATATTCCGACAGTTCGGTGAGCCTTGATTTTGTGAACAATAGCGGGAGAGATCGGAAAGTTGCGGTGGAAGTGACAGATGCTGATCGCAACTCTCAAAAGCTGGAAATCACGTTGAAGCCGGGTGCCAACAGCTTCTCATTCCCATTGACGGTCAAAGAACCGAAAGTTACCGTGAAGTTAACCGAAAACAACGTGCCTCTATGCTGTCAGAAGGTTGTCCTCGAAAAACGCAATCCAGTTTTGATGCTTGGACGGTTGAACTACTACATGAATGAAGCCGAAGCGCCGTTCCGCATAACGACAGCGCTTCCGGATGTCGGAAAGATGACCGCTGTTCTGACCTGCGGGAAAGTCTCGGTCAAATGCCCTGCCGCAGCGAAATTTACGCTTGCGCTGCCGTTAAGGGAGATTGCCGACGGTACGCACAACGTGGTTCTGACCCTGGAGAAAGACGGTAAAGCCGTCACCCAGACCTCAACTGAACTGGTGAAGCGCCCCTACAAGAAAGGCGTGACTCAAATCAACCGTTTCAGCCGTTCTCTTATCCATGACGGAAAAAATGTCTTCATGTTCGGCCCTTTGCAAGAACTCCATAACGGCATCACAAAAGAATATGCGGATGCGAAGAATGCGTTTTTTGTGGAAAACGGGTTCAAGACGATGCTGATCCTGTCCACTAACAAGACGCGGCAGGCAGGGAAATTATTTTTCGATGCCGCGATGCGGAACGGTATGCTTGTGCATTTCTGGTCGAAATATGATTCAATGACGGATGAAGAACTGAACTCGTTTATCCAGGAGTTCGACTATCCCAATATTGTAGCCAATCTGATATTGGATGAACCTGAAATTTCCCAACTGCCTTCCGCCGCAGCCAAGGAGTTCATGCTGAAAATGCGGAAAAAGCTTCCGTACCAGCCGTGCAACATCAACTACACGGTCATAGGCATTCCGGCGCGCTATGCCGATTTGGAAACCGATATTTTGGGTCTTGACGACTACCTTTCAAACGCGGAGGGCCGCTCTGTTGAATCGGTGTTGAGGAATGTAGACATTGTGTGGAAGGCCGGCGAGGCCGAAGGCAAACCCTGCTGGATCTTTCTGGTGGATGGAAACTCGACTCACCATCCCCGTGGCGAAATCAGCTTCGGCGAACAGGTTGCGCAATGCTACGGCAGTATTACGGTCGGATGCTCCGGACTAGAATTCTACAACGGCATGATAAGCACCATTCCAAATTGGCGCGCCTTCGTCCGCACCAATCGCGAACTGCAATCCCTTGCCGATGTGCTTTGCTCCGAGGAGGAATGTGAAGAAGTAGTGTGCGATGCCATCAATACGCCTGATGCGAAATTGAGACACCGGACTAAGAAGCTGAACGGCGAGGTGTACGTTATCAGCGTCAACACTGGAACCGAAAAGATGGGCAATGTTGCTTTCAGGCTTCCAGCAGGCTTGAAATATGACGGCGATGCTGAAGTCCTGTTTGAAGACCGGAAACTCCCGCTGAAGGATGGAA
>CAZION010000099.1:0-24357 GCA_964540865.1 uncultured Victivallis sp. | reverse complement strand
CTGCCTGTTCATAATCTCCTGTCTCGCGCCATATGCCAATTTTTAGAGGTTCCCTAAAAAAGGTTCAGTTATAACACATATGGAAAATTTGATTCCCAAGCTCTCCAACCGTTTCTACCATGCCCGTTTCGATCCTAATACTGGAGGTCTGTCGGAGCTCCTGCCTGCAGATGATAAGGTATCGCTTGTGCGGCGGCTATTCATCAGCTATCAGGCAGAGGGGCTGCTCTATTCCGAAAATCATGCCAATCCCTTGGCACTCGGTCCGGAGGTCGTCTCGGTGCGTTGTAGCAGAAATGAGATCTCAAGCGTTCTGCGCACACCTCAATTGGAAATTAGGCGCAGCTTCCGGATGACTCCAGGAAGTCCCCTTCTAAGCGTTCGATATGAATTCATTGCGGCTACCACGGCGCGTCTACATGGTCCAGGATTGCTCTATCTGGAATTGGCACCGGATGTAAATGACGTCACACGCGACGAAAAGGATATGTATTTCGACGGCGCTGAACTGGGGAGGAGAATGGAATTGCCGTGCTGGCGCGTACTTTATCGCAAAGGCCATCGGCGCGGTGTGCTTGTTGCAGCACGCAGCAAGTGGCAGATGAGCCACCTGATGTACGACGCACAGACCATCGAATTTCGCCCTCACGTGTATGCGCAACAACAGGTTGATTACGACGCCCGCGACATTCCCGTGGATATAAGGCCGGGAGAGAGCCATGTCATCGAATTTGAGTTCGGACCTTGGTGGTCTGATAGGCACAAGTCGCTTATACAGGCGGCTGCCCTGAATATGCCTGTGACTGTCTCCACCGCTCCAACTCCCCGGACACCGACCAAGGCAACCCGCCCCGGAAAGGTTCTTTGGGCCACCGACTGGGCACCAACCAGCAGCGTTAGTGATGTCTTTCATTCCCGCAAGTGGTTGCGGCTCCGACTCCCATGGAACACTGGCCGCAAGGTGTTGGTTTGCAATGCCGGTTGTCGACCGCCGGACTTCACGATCAATCCCATAATCCGCGGCCCATGCCGCGTGTTCGTGGGATGTAGCCGGTCGGCATCGTTGGGATTGCAATTTTCCGGCGACCCGTACCCAATATACCGGCTGGGCCTTGGTGGCACAGCATTCCACTCAGTACTCTACGGCACTGGGCAGGTTGCAGAACTGTATTACGGTGTAGTGGAATTGAGCGGCCGGACGATCCGTATCGTGCCGAATTACAATGGGCACTGGCCGACACGCTTCGACTACCTGCGCCTGGAGCCTCTGCCACCAGCAGAGGCGGAGGCCTGGATGCGGCAACAGGCCACTCCAAACCGCACCTTGATGGCTGGCATTCCAGACTGCGGCGATGTCTTTTTCAACCTGCTTGACCAGGATACCCTCGACACGAGGATTGTCGAAGGCAACATCTGGGAGCAGGCGCGTGTGGGCTTTACACGCCTATACTGGCAGATGCACGGCTCCTACACGCATTTCCACACCAGGATCGGGACCCAGACGCCAATGGTGTGCAAGGCTCACTGCGCATTCGAGCCTCAGGCCAAGGCTGGAGTGTTGTTCGAACGCAAGCATGACCTGCTACGCGTTGCGATCGAGGCCTGCAAGAAGATCGGGGTGGATCTATGGGGTGCCAGCCGGATGAATTCCTACATGTCCGGCAAACGGGACGACTTCTTCAATAATAACCTTCATATGGCCGAGATAACCGAGAGCAGCAAAACATGCGAAAATAAAATATGCTACGCCTTCCAGGAGGTTCGCGATTACCAGCGATCCATTCTGGTCGAAGCCGCAAAATATGGCCTGCCGGGCATCATGCTGGGAATCCTCCGGCATCCGCCGATCTTACTTTACCATCCCTTGCTCGTCTCCGGTTACCGCGCGCGCTATGGAAAGCTTCCTCCGCGAGATCTTGGCGCACGGGATCCGTTCCACCTCAATTCGCTGCCTGAGTCGGGGCCGGAGCATCTGAGCTGGTACGCCTACCGCGCCGAGTTCATGACGCAGTTCGGACGCGAGCTCAAGCGCGATCTGCGCAATAACGGACTAGGGCATGTAAAGATCTCGTTGTGGCTCCGAGCCAATCATTGCCTGTTTGACGGCATAAACGTCGAAGACTGGCTCAAGGAAGGCTTGTGCGATGAAATCGTCGCGGACATTTACTGCGATAAGAAGCTCGACGAGCCACGGCCAAAATGGCGGAAAATGGTTCTGGAGCATGTTCCGTTGCTCAAGGGCATCGGCTTCGGAACATATCTCGATGTTGCCAGGGATCCCACGCGTTATCTTGACCAGGGCTACACTGGCATCTGCTCCTACGGCAGCGAACAGTTCGCCCAGACACCTCAAGCTCTTGCGTTTCTGGATCTGCTTAAAAACCGGACAAGGAAGAGAAAGGTGTAGATAAAATTCTAATGCCGAATCATCGTGTAAATAAGTTGAAAACACAAATACAGAAAGGATTTCATGGATACAAAATCTGATAGGATTTCAATTCCAATCTGGGTGGTCGCCCAGGTTCTGAGGTCTTCCATTACGGTGAGAATGGCGGCTTTGGCGGTCTGCTTCTGCTGCATCGCGCGGCTAAATGCCGCCCCGCAAGATCCGACAATCAAACCGCTTCTGACCCGTCAACTACAGTTCCAATCCTGTTACGTCAAGGAGGACGCTGACCTTGCCTGGAAAATTCGCCTCTCGGGCAATATGCCCGACGGCCCAGGTTTGTTCGTCATCGTCTACAACGAGACTGGCGACATCGTCCACCGAGCCGCAGTACCTTGCGGCGAACATACCGCAGAGAATCCGTACGTCATCACAATTCCTGCCGATGGAAAGATCCAGCAGTATGTTGTCAAATTACTAGGCCAGGAGGACAACCTTAGAAATCTGACTTTGCCTTTGACCGATTTGTCGCACGAGGTCTACGGCGACGGCAGCTGGTACTCATTCGGTCAGGGGAAGTCAGGCGACCGCCGCATCGTTGCCTTCCAGGCGCCTGCCGATGGTTCGGTCATGAAGTTCAGCGGCTACAAGGGCGATTACCGCATACTGGATGATCTTGGAGCTGTCGTCGCGGACTCGAAGGACAAGGTACCTCTAGATCCAAATGGGAGAAATGCACAGCCGAAAGTCAAGATGGACCTGACGCTGCCTCCCGGCAAGACATTCTGGCTCGAACCCTATGGAGTGCAGTATCTCGCCTCTGAGACCAATCTATATCTCACCTTCAACCCGGAACGATGGTTCGAACCGAACCTCGCTTGGGATCTGAAGTCGCGTCCATGGTGGAAAGGACTGGTGACCAATGAATAGTTTGATCCTGCGATTTTTGATGCTGGTCTACTGCGTGATCGCTTCGGTAGCCTGCGCGGCCGAATTCAAGTTCGAAACCCAGCCGCTGGCTTGGCAGCAGGTGGAGGGAAAACTGACATTCCACTTCTTCATCGAAAGGGAGATTTACACCAGCCTCGACCGCTCGGTGCGGATCGTCTTTGCCGCCGAATCAGAGCGGTCCGGACAAAAACTGGACGCTCTCTCGGTCCGCTGGACTATCAGTGAAAATGGGCGGTTAGTTGCGAGCGGCCGTTCCACCATCGAAAAGGGCGGAGTAGATGTGACCTTTCCGCTGGCGCAGCTTCCATTCGGCCGCTACGACGTGAAAGCGGAATTGCTGAAGGGAGATCTGTCCATCGCTGAAAAAACTGCCCTGCTACGTTACGAAAAAGTTGAAGCCCCAGCGTCAAGCGGCAAAGTGCCGTTGCAGCTGCCGCGCGGCATGCCTCTTGCTGGCCAGACTTGGCCGGTATACGCAGGCGTGCCCTTTCCCAAAGGGGTGTTATGGGATCCACGGAACGTACGTGTTCTGGATGCCAATGGAAGGGAAGTGGATGCCGATGTGACCGTGCGTTCCCGCTGGGGATACGGCGAGTCGGCGAGCATCCGTTGGCTTGGGGTGCAATTCCAACCAGGCAAGACTGAACCCAGCTGGCCGGATGGGGGTTCATCATACAAGATCGACTTTGGTCCTCAGATCAGCCGCGCAACGCCGAAGCTTGCAATTAAAGTGGCCGAAGATGCCAAGGGAATCACGGTGGAGACAGGCGCGACAACGCTGCGGATCAACCGCAATGGCTATAACGTCATCAATCGGTGGTCTCCCGGAACTTCCGGGAAGGGACAGGTGTTGCAATCCACGCCCCAGCACGGACTCTACGTCGTTGATAACGAAGGAACGGTCTATCGCGCGGCCAACGATACTGCCGTCGATCTGCGGGTCGAGGAAAAGTCTGCGATGCATGTCGTCATCCGTGCGTCAGGCTGGTACGTAAAGGATGGGGCCGCCAATCCGCCAGTGAAGAATCTCGTACTTCCGACCGACAAGCTCTGCCGATTCGTGACGCGGATCGAGGCTTATGCTGGTAAACCCTATGCTCGTGTTACCAACACGCTGATACTCACATTCGACACCTTCAAGGTACGGCTGCGCGATGCTGGCATGTCACTGCCTTTTCCGGCGGGGGATACCGCCATGCAGGCTACCTTCGGTGTCGAGGGTTCCGGGCCGGTGAAGGTGCCTATGGCTCCGGGGGGAGTTCGCGGTGTACAGCACCTCCACAACTCTTTCACCGTGGAGGACGGCACTGGGAAATCCCTGGCAGAGTCACTCCACAGCGATGGATGGATAGTTGCCCAAGGTCATACTTCCTCCCTCATGCTCAGCCTGCGCGACACCTGGCAGCGATATCCCAAGGAATTCGAGGTCCTGCCGGATGCCGTCAAGCTGCACGTATGGCCAGCGCACGGAAGGGAACATCCGCAGATCAATCCTATTGCGCGGAACCAGATACACCGACTGCTCTTTTCTCACCAAGGTACGGAGTTGAACTTGGCAATGCCGTGGGACTACTATTTCTCTGTATGCAATTCCTATAACTCCGACAGTGCCGGCGGTGTGAATCATACCTTGGCGGCTGTACAGGCCAGTGGAATGGGGGTTGCGACCACTAGCGATGTATTGATTCAGTTCGGGCAGGCTGGAGACGAAACAAAGCTAATTGAGGACGCTGTTTGTTTTCAACTTGCGCCAGATGCCGTAGCGGATCCGAAGTGGAACTGCGACAGCCTTGCCCTGGGATACATCAACCCCTATGACCCCAAGACTTTTCCCTCGGTGGAGCAGATCATTCAAGACTGCATGCGTGGGTACTGGAAATACCAGGACATGGGCGAGATGTTTGGGATGTGGATTTATCGCAGTTGGCTCCATAGTGCGTACAACGGCAATGGTGAATGGGAACTCTATCGTCTCTACAATGGCTCCCACCACTACGAAGCGATGATCCCATGGATGCTCTACGCACGCAGCGGCGATCCATTCTATCTGACACAGGGCATGGCCAACATCAGGCAGTTCACAGATGTGCAGATGATCCACCATGCAGATCCGCGCTCCACGCACAAGGAAGACTCCCAGCAGAAGCAACTCATAGGTTCAACAAAACACGACAACTGCGTGGTTCCGTGGGGCAGAGACCACTCCATCATGGGGCACATAACCTGCTACAATGCCCCAATTACGGCCTACTATCTCACCGGCGATCTGCGCCTCCGCGAAGTCGTCGTGGATGAATGGCTTAATACCCTGTTAGCCGACCGGCTCAATCCCGAATATGCGGCCGCGGATCTCTCGAACAAGGTTTTCCCATCCAACCCGCGAGACAACAGCATGGCCATCAGTGAAGTCCTGGATGCCTACCAGTTGACCTACGACCCGCGCCTACTGGTGTACCTGGCGCCACGCTACGAGATCTGGACGGAAGCGCCGGGTTGCATGGGAGCCGACTGGGGTCAGCCACTCCACAACGAGGTGCTCTTCCGCGGCAGCACCGCCGTGCGCGAGAAGTTGATGGCGGGAATTGAAGCCGAGCGGGCGGGCAAACCCGCCCTCGACAAGCCGTTCGTCAGGTCCATACATGCCACGCAAGAGATGTTCAGTGTCGCTGGCATCCTCGATCCGCAGGGGCCATGCTCCGCCGAAGCATTCAGCTGCTTTAACTACGGTTACCTCAAGGGCTACTCATGGAACCGCATCAGCGGCAAGACCAACAACGTTTTCTGCAATACCGGCGAGTTTGTGGCATATCTTCCGCGCGTGATGTATGCCGTGGCGCACTGTTCCCGCCAGGATCTGGCTCCAATCCTCGGTGCTGCGCAACCAGCCCCGCGCAACACTGAAAAGCCAACTCGGGTGGTCGTGCGAAAGGATGTTGACCAGGACTTCAAGGTTTACATCAACGGCATCGTGACGGCTGTGAATGGATTCGACATCCAGGCATTCGACCCGGATGGTAAACTTGTGGCTCGCCAGCGGGTCGCAAGCGGCCAGCAGAATGTTGAAATGGTCGTGCCTCGGGATGGCAAGACAGGCCAGTACGTCCTGTTCGTCGGTGCGCTCCAGAACGACAATGTGTTCGTCCCATTCACTACTCTGCCCGAAGTATACTGCCACACATTCTGGACGGCCTGCAACGACCCCCAGCGCTTTTTTACACGTAGTCCGTCCGAACAGCCGATGAAGCTGACGATCACTCCGGCTAGGGCCCCGTCGACGATTCTCGCACGGAACCAGGTAACAGAACTGGCCAACACCGAGACTGGCGAAAGGATGGAGGTCGATGTCGGATCGGAAGGGGTGTGGGTCTGGAACCGCGCCTGCTATATTGGCGGTTTCCGCGACGGCGATGACAAAAAGCCGGTGATCCTATCGATCAGCCCAGAACGCTGGTTCATGCCGGAGGACAAGTCGATGGCGGTACAGCCAACCCCTTGAACCCTTAATAAAGGCTCTTTCTCAGATCGAGTGGGTAACTCTATTTTAAAGACTGAATATCCAATATCCAACAAGGAATATCCAACCGATGAAGGGAAGAAAAACGACTAATTGAGCTCAATATTATTCAAAAGCATAGATAAGGCTAAAAGGAAGAACCCGATAATTTCCTTGGACATTGGACATTCCGTGTTGGATATTGGACATTCAATTATTTTATATTTTGTGTATTTACCCACTCAAAATGAAAACAAACCGAAATTATTTTAAGCCTGAGAGACATATTGGGGATTGGAGTTACGCGGCTATCATTGCATATCACCTGCACCCATATTGGGACGGTGTCCAGAAAAGGGGAAAGTGACTGCGTCGTCCTTACCCCAATAAATGCTTCTGTCAATGCTTATAGAATGATTAATGTAATCAATGGACAGAATCTTCACGCGATCCCTGCCAATTACTATGGAGTCGCCACTGCCAATCCCGAATCCATCAGTAAAATTGCTCGCATCCGTCACGATCACCTGATTGCCGCTTCCAGCATCAATCGTTCTAGCCAGAATCACTCCTTTGCCAATCAGCGGACTTGTGGGTTGCAGAGAGAAATTATACGCTGTTGGATTCACAAACAAAGGTGCGCTGGTAAGTGAGTGCGAGTCTTGCTTGCTCACCGCCAGATAAGTTGTCCAGTCAGTCAGGCTCTGATTCCATATGACGGACAAAGGCCGTATATTGAAAAAGTCATTGTAATCAGAAACGAATCCTGAACATGAATCCTGGAATAAATCCAAGGTATTCGCAGTTTCCGCAACGATATTATTTTTAAAGATGATACTGGCGCAAGATTGGTGGAATAGACCGAAATTAACAGCTCCATGCTGCGTGCCACTCGCACCGTTTTTGTAAAATGTATTATGTGTCAGAGATATGTTTGTTGCTGAATTATCAACGATTAAACCTGAGGCGTTATCGAGATTTTTGGCTCCTCGATTGTTGAGGTACAGATAATTGTCATGTACAATTAAACGGTCCGAAGCCGTTATTGTCAGGCCAACCTTGTTACTCCTCAGAATATTATTCCGCACTGCTACATTCTTCGAGTGGTCTATCCATACCCCCGCTTCAAACTCGTATTTCTGGGCATTGTTTTCGCTGAGATTGTATTCTACGACAATATTCTCGGAGCCATCTTCAACTTGGATACCTGTAGCACCATTATCGTGTAAATAATTATGGCCAATCAGAACGCCAATCGCATTCCAGGTGTGGATGCCCTGCGATTCGTTGTGGTCGACTTCGTTTCCAGTTATGACAATTCGGCGTGGTCCATTGGACTGGATGCCTGGATAATCAGTGGAGATTTCAATACCATAACTCTGAGTCTCAGGCAAAGTATAAGCAACATGATTGTCGACAATGCTTGAGTCATATACTTTCCTATAGAAAAATATGCCATAGTGAGTATTGCCTACATTTCCATTAGGCGCAAGGATCCTGCTATTCTTAACCGTGATAAAACTTACAGGTTTTTCCCGCCCATAGGCCATGATGCCAACATAGTTATTGTATGCAGTGATGTTGTCCAGGATGATATGATTCGTTCCATCTGTCATCGAGATTCCGGAGCGTGGCCAACTTTCATACGAGTTTGCTCCCCGGACAGTCAGACCGATGAACTGCAAATAACATTTATTGTCGATTTCAATACACCCCGCGCGTTTGCCATCCTGTGCATCAATGACAACCTCAGCACCCCTCTCATTCTGATATGTGATGTATTTGCCAGGTTCACCCGAATGCAAAGGTTTGACATCTTCGTAGTAAATTCCGCCTTGGATCAGCACCACATCACCTGCCTTCGCCTCATTGGCCGCCTTGCCGATGGTACGAAAAGGCAGGGTTTCCGCTCCAGGGTTAGTGTCGTCACCACGAGTCGACACGTAATAATAGCGGGAACCGGGGGAGGGGAGAGCAGTAAGATTCGGCATGCTCATCGTCGATATACGCAGGGGCATGACTGTTTCACATGTTTGATTCTGCAAACAACTTTGACTGTTGTTTGTTGCAGATACCACAGGATTGCCGGTCCTGCAAAACAAGAATACTGCCAAGCCCATCAGCAATGAACTGCCGATCATGCTTTTTGTGTTCACAGATCCTGAATTACCGCAGCGAAGATGTTGCGTCATACGGACCTTTGGTGTCCCCACCCCACCAGGCTTTGTTCCTGTTGTTGGTGGAATAAGCCGGAGACGCACTACCAGCACGTAGGGTAGAGTAGACGACTGCATCGCTCTTTAACAACGCTTCGGCATGACCGTCAACATAAGCCATATTGGCCCTGGTATTTCCATGCCGGCCAAAATAAATGGCTAGAGGATCAGGCGTCGCATAATAATATTCAATCCAGTTCCAATAGTGGCCGGTATAATCGGCGACAAAGTAGCAGGCAGAAGGATTTTTGACCATATTAAGGTTTGCGGTTTTTGAAAAATTGCTCAGTGCAAGGTCATTGTTTATCCCATAGTTGTTGCCGTTCCACCTATATTTCCATTCATTTCCTGCCGCTTCTCCTGAGGCGCTAAAACATTTACTATTCAGAGCGTAATTAGCATAACCGCCGGTGCCGCCATATGGGCTATTATTTTCGGAAGGGCATGCAAATATGCCAGCCCCTCCAGCTGCGCTATCCCATGTGACACTTAGATATCCTTCCTGAACTAGACGATGATGCCATTGAGGGGTGTATCCCAAATAGGGTGCGACACTAAGTGGAGACGTAAAAATACACCTGCCCTTGTTATCTTCTGCATAGTTGAGGAGAACCAGCGAAATCTGCTTGAGATTATTGAGACAGACTGCGGTATTGGCCATATCTTTGGCATTCTTGAGGGCTGGAAGAAGCATTGCAGCAAGAATCGAGATGATCGCAATTACCACCAGGAGCTCTATTAATGTGAAGACCGTGCTGCCTGTCAAACCACGCGTTGCATAGTGCTCGGTGCGGGGTTTGAACGTCAATCTGTAAATCCAGGATAAATTTATATTTTTTGTCATATGGGCTCCTGTGCCAGATTATAATTGTATAAAATCTTTATTCCTGCGTTCCGTATCTGCGCCAGCTCCTACAGATGGTACAGCTTTATTGCGTTTTCCCTTGCGATTTTTTTAAACACGGCATTGCTGATCTTCTTTCTCCTCTTCAAACTTAGAAGAAATTCCGGTAAAGGTATTTTTGTCTCGGCTGTGCAGATATCAGTTCCAAAAAGCAGCCTATCCTGAAACTCATTGATGAATTTTATGGCATTTGCCGGGTCACGCGCCAGAGCGTTGTGGCCGCTGCGTCCGGACATGTCACCATATAAATTTGCATACCGCCTGAACAGCTTTGGAACTACACCCTCCTCATATATTGGATATAACGGATATCCGGAACGATCAAGAGGAGTTTCCAACCTGCCCATTTCAGCCCAGAAGGCGGGACCGTGCCCGAGGATGATCAACTTGGGGAAATTCTTCAAAGTCTGCTCCAGCTGTGGCAGGCCGGCATCATCGTAGAATCCGTAGTTGCCTCCGATGCGGGCGGAAATGTCAAACGTAAAAGGCATTCCAGCGGCCTCTGCGTGCTTGAATAAATTCTGGGAGCGCGGATCCATGAATGGAATGTTCGGCATCACTTCACCCATTCCGTAACAGCCGGACTTCTTGTAATGGTCAATCCAGATATTGAGTTTGGCGTCCGGGGAGTTGCTGATCCCGCGCGGGTCGATATTGCAGAATGGAAGCAGCCGTCCGCCGCTTTGTCCGCACATGTCCATGATATCCTCGTTTGACTGCGGCAGAAATACTTCCGGGCCTATAAGGGGATGGAGGAATCCCATTTCAATTCCCAGTTCGTCGTACCTTTTCAATACCCCGTCCGGAGTTAAGAAAATAGATGTTCCATCCTGCGGCGGAGTACCTTTACGGTAGGCGTGAGCATGAACATCAATAAACTTTGTCTCGGACATGATTTATTCCTTCCTGATAATTATCTGAGTTAGTGCTTACATATTGTTTTTCTAAAAATGCTGAATCATTACAGCTTTATAGTATCAATACAATATTTCATGCAAGCGCCAATTCAACTCCAAATTGAAATAAAAGTCATAATTTTAATCAACAAAGAAATGAGTCAGTCCTTGCACGAGCAATCTTGAAATTATCCAAGGTAGGGCGCGTTCTACGTGGCGCGCCATCCCAAGAACGGACACCTCGGAGGCGCTTCTACCTTTAGAAATAAAAACGGCACGTTGCTTTCCGTATCGCATGATAAAGCGGATATTTGAAAAAATACGATTCGGCAAGCCCCCTTGACAACTGCAATGGTATGACGTATATTTTGTATCAGTACAATATCTAAATAAAAGGAAGTCTATAATGAAAGAGGTATTTGAAACTTACGCTGCAATATATAAGCAGGGCTTCATGCCGATTTTCGTGAAGGACGATAGGGATACCGCAATGCTTCTTGAGGCCTGCCGTAAAGCCGGGGTAAAAGCAATAGAATATACTTTGCGGCGTGAGGATGCGCATGAGGTCATTCCTTCTCTGGCGGCTTCCTTTCCGGATATGAAGATCATGATAGGCAGCGTATTGGACTCAGGCTATATTGTAAACCAGATCCGCCGGAGAAATCCCCAGCTGATGACCTTTGAGCAGCTGGCCAAATGCGGTGTCCATGGATTTGTCTCAATGTTTGAATTTTCCACTGAAACGATCATGAAATATCGAAATTCCCATCTTCTCGTGCCTTGTGCATATACGCCCAATGAGGCGTTCCGCATGATCAAAGACGGTGCGCACTTAATTAAAATAGTGGAGGATTTGTCCCTGGTACGAAGAACGAGAGCAGCACCAAGCCATGGGTTTTGTCCGATTTTTGTCACCGGCGGCATGAATCCCTCCAGAATCCCTGAGGCAATAGGCGCAGGCGCAGTCTGTATCGCCTCTGGCTTCGATCTTCTGCTCAAGGGGCTGCCGCAGGATGTCTCTTCGGATCAGGTGGCTGAAATTATCCTGCAGTATATTGCCGCCGTCAACACGGCCCGTCGTAAATCTTATCCTGAATTGATGGCGAAGATTGATGCCGGCGCTCCTGACTGGACTGACTGCATGCCTCATTATAATGCTGTTGATGAAATGGAAGGCTTATGAGAAGAGCATGCGTTTATATATTATCCATAAACGCAAATAATCTTAAGGCTCATATTATTTTTAACACATGAAGATTTGGAAGCTATTGGGATGATAATGATATAGATTGATGCACTGAACCCGAAAAAAGGTATTTCAATGTCTATCCAGCGCAGGAAAGAGCCTCTCATACGGCGTGAATGGAAAGTTGACTATGAACCGTCAACGCGTCGGTTTGTTGTTTCCGCCAGTAAACAAAAGCGAATGGTGATAGGAGATATCGCTTTAAATTTTTGTATTTCCCGCCTCTCGCTCCAGTCTGGACGCATCCTTCCAGATCGGGCTGAACCGACGAAGACAGGAGTTAAATTCCCCTTGCGGTTAAAGGCCATTGGAAGTGGCTGCAACATTAAAATGAAGCGAACATCAGGTCATCTGACGGCAACATCCGTTGACTCAGCAATTCTCCTGACTTATGAAAACACAATCAAGGAACCGCATTTCTCGCCAGATGAGGCAGTTTCCTTTACCGTTACGGAATTGCCGGGGGTGCAAGGTAGCGTCTTTTATCAGAACCGTTCCAACTAATTTCAAAACTTCGATTGCGAAGGACTTTGGTGGTCCCAATCTGTTTTCGTGAACGATCCCACACAGCAACTCCGCCATGACTGGGGATTAATTGCATTCTGGAAGTATGCGGATCACACGGTGGGAGGGGTTCTTCCTGTAACAAACAATCAGCATATTGGCCGTCTGCGCGGCGACGCAAACGGACTGTCAATCATCGCGGGCGACTTCAAAAGCGGCACTGTTGTCGAAGAATATCCAATGGCGCTTCTCGCATTTGGCGATTCTCCAGGAGAGGTCAGGGACAGGCTGTTTGAGGCGGCTCAAACCATTTCGCCCCGCCTCACCCTGAGAAAATCAAAAGATAAAATTCCAAAGCCTTTTGACACTTTGGGTTGGTGCAGCTGGAACGCCTTTGGTGCCGCCGTTACGGAAAAGGATGTGCGCCATGCCGTGGACGTACTGAAAGAACGCGAGGTTCCGGTCCGATATATGCTTCTAGACGATGGCTGGCTTCATCATGATAGTGCATCAGTGGAAAAGGCTGGTGCGGAGGGTTTCACCAGGAACAGGCTCCTGTCCTATGATCCTGATCCCGAAAAATTCCCATCAGGACTCCACGAACTGGTTGAATATGCAAAGGCAAATGGCATCCCCTCATTCGGAATCTGGCATACCTTGAACGGATATTGGGCGGGTATTTCACCTAAATCACAAATGCTAAAAGAACATCCCGACGATTTTTTTCATAGCCCGGAAGATGCGGTGCTGCCGGAACCAGGCCATGATTTCTATCGTCGATGGTACAACCTAATGAGAAAATGGGGAATAGGCTTCGTAAAAGTGGACAATCAGGGGTTCCACAGACAGACCCTGCCATATATCCGAAACCTGCCTTCCTACGTGGCCGGCCTGCAGAAGGACCTGCAGACTGCGGCAAAGGAGGCCGGGTTTCCGATCATTCACTGCATGGCCGCTCATTCCGAACTTATTTTCAACAGTTTCTCCCCACAGTTGTTGCGAATTACAAACGATTTCTGTCCAAATGATGATTTCAGTGCACGATTGCACCTAGTGAACAATTTCTATAGCGCGTTCTGGCTGGGAAAGGTCTTTTGGACAGACTTCGACATGTTCCAGTCCGGCGACCGTCATGCGGAGGCATTTGCAAGAATGCTGTCCTTGTCGCATTCGCCAATCTGTACGACCGATTTGCCTGAAACCATCAACACGTCGCTGATCAAACGGCTCGCACTTCCCTCTGGTGACGTTCCTCGATTCGAAGCGCCTGGGGAACCATTGGAGGATCGTTTTTTTGCAAATCCATATGATAATAACAATGCTCTGACAGTGGCTGCACGATCACATGGAATTACAACGGTAGGGGTGTTCAACACCTGTGAAGCCGGACTCGCAACAGCGACACAGATTTCGCCTTCGGACCTGGGCTACGACAGTCCGTGTTTTGTCTATTCTGATGGCGGCGGAATCAATTCGCAAATCCTGTTGGTGGATCAGCCAATACTAATCAGCCTAAAGGGATTGCAATCGGATCTGTTGACCTTCAGTCCGGTGAAAAATGGTTTCGCGCCAATCGGAGTAACCGACTATTACGCGGCGCCGGCACTCCTGGCAAAAGCGCCAGTAAAGGTGCGCGACACATGGCGATTGAATCTTCGGTCTGGCGGTATGCTGGTGGCTTACTCCATGAAGCAACCTAAATCCATTTCAGCGGACGGACGCATTCTGGAGAGGGCCAGTTCTGGAGAGTTAAAGGAAGAAAGCTGGCATTGGGAAAATGGTCTCTTGCGAGTGCGCTCTGCGGCACGGTCCCTTAAAATTCGGACCGCCTGACCCAAGGTCATGAACGAATGGAGGTAACCGTTAAGCTAGCAAGTTCTGCCTCATAAGTAAGGTGGGTTTTAACCCGCCTTTTTAAGAATTGTCGGGCTAAAGCCCAACATACTGTTTTTGAACAAACCATTCATTAGCACCAAAACACCCAGCTTAACGGTTACGAATGAAGTATATTCCCATAAAAGGTAAAGATTCACTGAACTATGCGAGTTCAGTGAATCCTTGTATCTGATAAAATGCGAAATCAGCAGTTCTTTCACTCGCCGTAGATGCGGACTTTGTTGAGATGTAAGGCGTTGTTCTCCTTATTGCCGATCTTGACAAACTTGGCCTTCACCGGTTTCTCGAGCTTGATATCCCAGCTGGGTTCCACCTTCTGGGCCGTCCATACCTCTTTCCATTCCTTCTGGTCGCTTGAGGTCCAGATGCTGAGGCCTGCCGCACGCTCCTGGAAGCCATCCGTGCGGTTCTCGATGAGGAACTTGCTGATGGCGCTCTCCTTTTTCAGCTCGATGATTATGTATCCGCCGGCATCAGTTGTGTGGAACGCGAAAGATTTCTTGTACTCGCCTTGGCGCTCTCCGTCCTTCAGCAGGAATTCCTTGTCTACGTTCCATGCTGCATTTCCCTCGTCGTAAATCTTGTAACTGGCATCGGCCGAGAGATCCTTGTCTTCTGCAAACACGTTGAACGGTGAAACGAGGAACAATGCGGCCACGGACACAAACAGCAATCTAACTTTTTTCATCTGCATAATCTCCTTTCGCTTTTTCTTAAAACGTTTTTCTTTCGAACTTATATAAATGTTTCTTCCACTTCAGCCATGAATCCCCATGCTCTGCCGCAATTTGTGCGGATTGCAATGACGATTTCGTTTTTGCCCTTCTTCCATTTGACAGGAAGGGTGACCATATGGCTGGGAATCGGGTTGGTAGCCTTAGGTTTGCAAGCGACTTCCTTTCCTGCGACAAAGACTTTGAACGGGCCGTCCGCCCCTATGCGGAGTTTTGCGGCACCTGCTTTTTTCGCAATGAAGAAACCGCGTGCATAAATCAGGCCGTCATTCTTGGTTTTTCCCACATATCGCGGACGGATATCATTGAATTCGTCATTAAATGGCAACGCGGAGAAGACAATTTTACTGTTAGGATATTTTACCGCCCCAATCCGTGTCTTGTCAGGCAGGAGATCCGAAGCCATGAACTTCTTCAGTGACCCGAACTTCTTGCGGAGCGCAGACACGTCCTTCTTGAGAGCCGTCAGGAACTCGGCAGACAAGGCCTTCTTTTCCTCTCCAATTTCGAGCATTTGAGACAGCACCCGTGCACCATCCGACTTCGGATACGCATTCACTATCGATCGTGCATCCTTGTAGGTTGCAATCAGCTTGTCATAGCTATCCAGCAGTTTCATAGCCACCGGCAGGAATTTTTCCGGCATTGAAATGGCGGACTGCACCTTCTTCCAATCCGCATAGGCGCGATACTTGAGCGAACTTGTAATCAGATCCTTCATAGTTGTGGTGAAATTGGAGGCCTTGTCGTTGATTTTGGCGCCCCCGAAGACGCCGCGTTTGAAATCGTAGCGCTCTATTTGCCAATCGTCGGAACGGTAACGGTCCCGATCGGCCTTCTTGCGGAAATCCGGAACTTCCATGGGTTTGCCCCCTTCGCGCGAACTTCGCAACGCCTGGATGCCGGGTATGGTGACATCGCATCCGCCATAGATGTCGAAAGGTCCCTTTTCACCAGTGAAGATTTCTCGTGCGAAATAATAGAGAGTCCAGAAGTCACCTCCGCCGTGGCCCGTCATGGCGGCAAGTTCTCCAAGTCCTTCCCATTTTGGATTAACGAGCATTTTTGGCGAGCCCCCGGATGCGCCGAGGCGCAGATTCAATCCGTCGTGGCCGCTCTCAAAAGCGCCGAGAGTTCCCCAGATGCGCTGATTGTGGGTGTCGTTCGTGGTGGCGCCCATTAGGTTGCGTACCACCCCGCCGTTGCTCATGCTTATGAGTGATGGAGCCACGCCATCACCGTTCCTGGCCAGACCTCCTGCAATCTGCTGTCGTACTGGGAACGTCTCCACCATCGTCGGCCGCGTACCGGTGATGACCATGATCGGTCCGAGCGAATGGGTGCAGTAATAGTGGCCACTTAACCAGCTCCGCCAATTATGCACAGTGTGTCCGGGTTTGACTGGAATGCCGTCTATGTAGGTGTAGCTGAGGCTGCGGCATTCGTGGACATATTCATATTCGGCATACATGAGTTCGCCAAACAAACCTTCTTTCCATCTGTCCGCCAGCCACATGTTCGCGGCGGTGAAGGGATAATTTTCCGCCAGGTTATAAACTAGCTTCCTCTTTTCAACCTCCTCGACTAATTTCACTCCTTCAGCCATCGTAAAGAAAGAAGTCACCTCTGAAAGTACATGCTTGCCTGCCTGGAGGCATTTGATGGCGTCGCCTGCGTGGGATGGACAGAATGTGGCGAGAAGAACCGCATCGAAGTCCTGCCTGAGGAACTCGTCTGCATCAGCAGTGGCGAAGGCTCCGGGGTTGGCATTGAGGAATTTGTCGCGCATGTGCTGGTTATAGTCACAGCCTGCGACCACGTCGATGTTGAGGAACTTGCAGGTGTCGTAGAAACTCATCCCACGTCCAAGCCCCCAGATACCCAGCTTGATGCGTTTGTTCGTGTTGAATACTCTTATTTCTTTTTCCTTCTTCATATGCTGGATCCTTATCTTTAATTCTTCAGATTCGATTTCCATTTTTTCAATTTTTATCAGGATATGGTTTATTATTATCTAGCGGTGCTGGAAAAAGTGCCAGCCTCCAAGGTTGGGCGGATTACCCGGATCATCCTTGAGAAGCTCACGGTAATTTTCGGCGACCTTCCGGAACGCATTGGCCTGTTCCTCGATGATCTCTGGACGGAACTTTTTAAACCATGGAACGGAGTAAGCCATGGTTCCGATCTTTTCGCTGATTGGCAGGGATCCCGGTGGCTGACGGAGGTCGCGGCCTGAATTGGCTATGCGTGTCGGTTTTCCATGCCCATATACATCGCAACTGTTGAAAAGAGGATGCAGGTGCAAGGCTGAATTGGCTCCAGCGTTGCAGGTGCCGCCTTCAGCCACAACTGCATTCGCGAATCTGGTGACGGATAGGCCACCCAGTTCCTCTGGACGGTACAGGCCATGGGGTGCATACCATCCACCCATCGTGCTCCCGGAATTCTTCGCAGGGCGATGAGCTTTTAGTCCGGGCACGCCTGCCAGGAGATCCCAGAAATAATTCATCGACTTCTGGATCTCCGCGCATCTCTGATCATAATATTTGATCTGAACACGGCCCATGGCAGAACTGAGCTGGTGCATCCTGTATTTGTACCCGCCAAGAGGCAGACCGATGAACGGCTTGAGGCTTTCCGTCTGTATCTTCGATCCAAATCGCTCGTAGTGTCCAAAGGCGATGGCCCTCTCATGGATCTCCAGATTGTCAGTGGTCAGGATGCCCGCCTCTCCGATGGCGAAAGATTTCCCTGTCATAAGGGACATTGCCGAGACATCTCCGATGGTGCCGAGCTTTTTCCCCTTGTATAATCCGCCCTGGGCGTGGGAGACGTCCTCAATTACCTTGACTTTGTGTTTTCTGGCGATTTTCATGATGGGATCCATGTCCACCGGGTAGCCAAGGTAATGGACAACGATGATTGCCTTGGTTCGCGGGGTTATGCGTTTTTCGATGTCTGAAGGATCGATGCACAAGGTGTCAGGATCCACATCTGCGAAGACTACGGTGGCTCCCAGACTGAAGGCCTGCAAGCATGAGGCCCAATATGTGACGCTGGGACAGATGACCTCGTCGCCAACGCCGACCTTGCATCCGTACATGGCCCCCTGGATCGCGGCAGTCCCGGAGCTGAAGCCCAGAGCGTACTTCGAACCCTGCCATGAGCAGAAATCCTTCTCGAACTCAATTGTCACGTCTGTCCCGGACATGCCACCAGACCGGAGGACTTTCAAAACTGCTTCCTCGTCCTCATTGGTGATAATAGGCCAGGTGTACATGTCATTCGGGGGGCGAGTGACTGCCTTGGGGCCGCCGAAGAGCGCGAGCTTCGAGGGAGCGGCAGATTTTCCGTTCAGGGGCACTTTGGGATTCTTTGTCATCGGTATCTCCTTTTTTTTAATATAGTATTATCGATAATACGTAAATTATATCCCGTCTGAAAAATAAAAGCAATATATATTTAAAAAAAATATTAAAAATATATTTTTAATACGGCCTATTTGACATTACCGATAATATCGCTATAATGGTCCCATGAAAAAGACACCTCAAAAAAAGACTGTCACGCTGGACGACATCGCCAGCGCCGCAGGCTGCTCGAAAAATACGGTGAGCCTGGCCTTGCGTGATTCGATCCGCATTTCAACCGTACTCCGATCGCGTATCCGCGCCATCTCCGAGCAATTCAATTACACACCCGACTACGCCGCCAGGAACCTCCGTGCACGGCGCAGCGGATTGATAGGCATATACACCCACGCCCTCCATGATATCGTCCGCACGGAAATGGTCAACCACCTTCTTTCCGAGCTTCACACAACTGAATATCGTCCGGTGCTGGGGCTGGGTGAGCCAGGCTGTGGCAGTTGGAGCGATTCGGCATGGATGCAGACATTCCGCGAACTGCGCATCGAAGCCCTGGTTCTACTTTGGAGTTCCGTAAGCGATGGACTTCCTGAATGGATCCGCAGCATACCGGTCATCATGGTCGGAGGGGATCCTGCGGAAAATTTGCAGTGCGACTCTTTAGCGCTGGACCGCAAGCAGGCCGGGTCCGCTGGCGTCGATCACCTGATTTCCCGGGGCCGCCGCCGCATCCTGATAGGGGCTCCAGAAGGCGATTTCCGTACAGGATGCCTCCGGTCTATCAAGGCGGCTGGATATAAACCATATCCTCCTCCTTACCAGCCAAACTACAGAAACATGAGGGAGGCGCGGATGTTCGGACATACTCTTGCCAAGGAAAAAGAACGACCCGATGCGGCAGTGTTCGTTGACTCCGGCTTTGCCGGGGCTTTTCTCAGGGGTGTTGTCGACACAAAATTGAAAGTTCCCCGTGACATCGCCATCGTAGGATACGATTATTTCCCATGGGCGGAGATGCTCGCGGTTCCTCTCACCACGATAGAACAGCCAATCGGGATGCTGGCCTCCAAGGCAGTTGATCTCATCAGAAGGCGGATGACCCACCCTGACGCCCCGTTTATGCATATTGTTCAGCCGCACGCAATAGTTGTTCGCGAATCAAGTTAATCCGGCTTAGACATGAATCAATTAAGATAACCGGTTCCGAGGCTCAAAAAATAGGCCGAGGTTTTTGATTTCTCAGGATATGTGCTTATCTTGCATAACTCTCATATTTGCACCAATCCACTCATCCATTGGAACCCATTTATTTACCGGCGAATTCAGTTCCCTTTTTAACCAGTTCCGAGATCCTGACTACTTCTACACCTTCTTCAATGGTAATCGGATATGGTTTGCCTTTACGGATAGCCTCATAAAGTCCTTGCCATATGTGATGGATATCACAGGGGATCTTGGGCGCCACCGGCATAGTCTTTTCCACCCATTTCAGAGCTTCAGCATTACCGAAAATACCGTTCAACGGTGGATTTCCGGGATTCGCCTTGAGCTTTGCGGGTTTCTGTTTGGGATCGATATATTTCATCGTGATTGTATTGCCCTGGCAGACAAGCGCTCCTCTGGTGCCGAAAATGATGTATTCAGGCTGCGAAATGGCCGCACCTCCGCTGATTTCAAGATCCACAATCCGTCCGTTTTTTCCGGTAAGAACTATTTTAAGATGATCTTCGGCATCACCGGCAGCGGCTATCTTTTTCAAATCGCTCCAGATTTTTACGACCGGGGATTCCAGGAAACGCAACGCATGATCTATTATGTGCGGCCCCCAGTTGTTGACCTGTCCACCACCACATCCGATGATAGTCTGCCAGTCATTCCGGCGCTGATAGCTGTGACGGTGAAGTTTTACTTCATATATGTTGCCCAGGATTCCTGTTGCAACTATTTCACGGACGTGCCTGAACCTGGTATCGTACCGGCAGTTATGCCGCAGAAACAATTTGCCCGGATATTTTTCAGACGCCTTCTTTAATTTTTTAGCTTCCGAATAAGTTAGAGCTATCGGCTTTTCCAGGAACACATATTTCCCGGCGGCAAGCGCTTTTATTGCATGGGCGGTATGATCCGGAGAACGGGTGGCCACCGAGACAAATTCCATTTCCGGATCCTTGAGAAAAGCATCCGGACTGCTGTATAAACGGCATGAAGGCAGCTTGGCTTCTGCCGCCTTAATACGCTCCTTGTCAATGTCGCATCCGGCGACAATGTCAAACATTTCAGGGAACTTCGCAATCTCGGAGATATGCATTCCGATGCCAGCCCGTCCAAGCCCCCATATGCCCACTTTGATCTTTTTCATAATGTAATGTCCTTTCTGGTTTTTCCAGATGATATTTCAGAACCTCTTTCATTATTCCAAGTGATACTTCTTCCATTTCCTTCAAATCCACTTTTAATTTTACTTTATTATATTATAATCTTATAAGATAAAAAATGATTAAAATGACTAAATGTTTGTCAATAGTGATTATATGATGAAATTCGACTTTAGCAGGAAACTGTCATCTTTGCCCGAGCTCAGGAATTATTATTCCGGGTTGAGGCGTAATTCAGCTCTGCAGATACCAGACAACATTCTTATGTTTTCCAGCGGGGCGGTTAATGTCAAAAATCCAATTGCCCATCATCGCTTCCTCCTTGTCATGAATTTTAAAAATCCAATAAATCTGATAATTGACAGCCGGAGATTTATTTTAGGCGAAAACAAGGCAATGCTTGTGTTGCCCCACCAATACCACCTTTTTGTTTATGAAAACTATGATGTTGAAAGACTTCTTATAACATTTGAAGGATGCGACATGGCAGAGATGCAGAAATTCAGAGAGCGGGTGTTCACCCTGAATGATGTGTTTTTCAGAACCCTGTCCATGATTCTTGATGAATATCTTGGGCAGCTCAACAGCAATAATGCATCTGGCGGTGAAAGATGCGCATTGCTCCTTAGCCTGCTTCTGATGGATTTAGAAAAGTGTTCCAGACGGTACGGCACCAGGAGCCCTGATGGAAATAATAAAACACAGGATGTAATAGATAAGATAAACCGATATGTCCAGTCCAATCTTCAAACCCCTTTGGACATCAAGCAGATTGCCGGAGTGTTCAAGTATTCCGGAAGCCATCTCCGTTTGATTTACAGGAAGGCGATGGGCATCAGCATCGGCAAATACATACGGGAAACAAAAATACACAAGGCTTGCGGTTATCTGGGAGACAGCAGGACAAATATAAGCGGAGTAGCTGAACAATGCGGATATTCTTCCATATATGCATTCAGCCATGCTTTTAAAAACGAAACAGGCGTCTATCCCGGCGAATACAGGAAGAAGACGCTTCCCGGATTAGCGGGAAAATAAGCAGCCGTCTTTGATGCAAGAAGTCTGCAGATGAATTTCAGGGCAAGTTGTTATTGGAACATTGACCGGTGTTGTTTTTCAAGAAAATCCAGGACCGCCTCAGCGATAAGCGTGTTGGCTTCCGCTGTTAGGTGTACCCCGTCTTTGGCGATATAAGTATCCCTGCCATTTTTCTTCATCTGTTTCCTGAGAAAAAGATCCAAGTCGAAAAGCGGACAGCCCAGACGTTTCGAAAGATTCCTGGTACGCTGGCGGTATTGTTCGACGCACTGGTCAAGTCCGCCCCATTTCTCGTAGTGGGGATCATTTCTCCATGCATGCCACTCATTGATCACAGGAGGGAATGTGAGCAGAACTGTTTTTCCGCCTTTATTTTCGATTTGCTTGTTTGTTTCCAGGATGTTTTTCTCAAACTCATCAACGCTTACGGCCCGATTGGCGTCGTTCACGGAATCATTGCCCCCGAATTCAACAAGCACCAGTCCCGGCATGCGGGAGAGCACATCCGTCTGAATTCTTTTTAATCCTTCGGCGGAAGTGTTCCCTCCTACGCCCGCATTGAATACAGAGATTTCCGCCTTCCCTTTTTTCTTCAACAGTTCGGGCAGCAGTTCCACCCAGCCGGCACCTTTAGGGACGCAAGCGCCCTGAGTGATTGAATCCCCAAACGCCATTACTGTCATAATTCCGTTGTCTAGCATTCCAAGACCTTTTATTTCCATATGCCAAGCTCCAAATCACAGACAAGCTCAAAACTCCAAATGAAGAAAACAACCCCAAGAAATACCCTGTTGCCATGCTCTTGATTTTCAGCTTCAGTTATTTAGCGGCGCTGGGCCAGGATGCGGCGCATGTTTTTACCCAGGATGGGAATCAATATTTCATCGGGTACATCCAGGGAAAGCAGGCGTCCGAGTTCCCAATAGATGTCATGAGCCATGGCGTCCGTGCCGAAAACAACCTGTTTGGGGGTGACGTTTTCCAATGTCTTCTCCCATGAGACAGTATTGACGAAACTTCCGCACCACTCGAGGTAGACATTCGGATTTCCCTTTGTAAGTGATTCAGCTTCCCTGCGTCCCTCTTCGTTACCGCCGGAATGACCGAGAAGGAAATGCGCATGCGGATATTTCTTCACAACGTCATTCAGGAGGAGGATATCGTCTTTGCCCCATGTGTGGTTGAGTATGGGAAGATGATGGCGGTTTGCATACTCCCACATCGGCTTGAAGCGAGGATCGTTTATCTTTACGCCCCAATAACCGCATAGTGTCTTGAATCCAACAAAAAACTTCCCTGAGAAGTACCTGTCAAAATTTCGGACCAGTTCGTCGGCGTAGAAGGGGTTGAACCCAAGGTAACCCTTGAATCTGTCTGAATTTGGAAGCAGTACCTTTTCAAGCATATTGTTTCCCGCTACAGCTTCGCCAAGAAGCGCCTGCATCCCGGAAACAAGAACTGTCTGGATTCCGAGCGAGTCCATTACCTTCAACGCAGGTTTGACCTGGCTGCGTTCCTCATGATCCTTCAGGACATAACCGCCGGATGGGCCAAGGTGGAAGTGCGAATCAACTATGTCCACACCGATCGTTTTTCCAGACATACAGCGCCCCCAGAGGGAATCTGCCGGTTTTGCCGACCGCACAGGTGTTGCCTTCGCATCGCCTTTCAGTCCGAGGAGACGCTCCAGGTTCCCGTGCATCGCAAGCTGCCGTTCCTTTTCGGAGATATCGGCTCTTGCCAGCTGGGCGATTGCCGCCCCGGAGTGCGACTTGTTTCCAGTTCCGAACAGGAGGCGTTCAGCTCCAAAGTATTCCACCGCCTGTTCCACCGCTCCAAAAGTGTGCAGCCATGAATTGTCCGCCAGGATGTTTTTCCTGCGGCGCATAAGGTCAAATACTGTCAGGCAAGGCCCCCACATCACTTCAGTGAGTACCACTGGGATTTCAGGGAACATGGATGTGAATTCAAGGATGTCCTGGGTGCTGCTCTCGTCCCAGCGCATGATTATGAAAGGCTTGAGTCCTGAAATTCCATGGATCACCGGTTCCAGCTGGCAAAGGGTTAGCCTTTTAAACACACTCACAAATCGGAGTGCGCGGGTTTCCCCGGAGATCATTTGCCGCTTAAGCGTGCTTATGCCGTTTCGCTCATATTGGATTAGGCCGGAAACTGCGAGTGCCGGAATTATCCGTCCCTTGGTTTTCGGAGTCCGGGCAATTTCATCTAACATGTTCTGATTGCTTGACAGGGAGTGGTTCTGGCGTGACTCGGTGTTCCAGACCAGGGATGTGCTGATTCCAAGACGGTCCATGAATTCCAGGCGATCCCGGATTTCCGGGAATTCGGA
>CAZION010000098.1:0-25050 GCA_964540865.1 uncultured Victivallis sp. | reverse complement strand
TGGCCGCCCTTTTCGCATGTGAAATAATCGAGGCGTGCAAATATCTCATAGGCCCAAATCCGGTAAACGGAATATGGCTCGGTGCCGCAAATGACATCATAATGCGTGAACGCGGAATTGAGTTTGTTGACGGTTCCGCACCCGGTTTTGCGGCGATCACAGGAGCCGCCCCCAACAGCAAGATCGCTGTCAAGATAGCCAAAGAACTCCAGGAGAAGAACCTCTATGTCTTCATGGCCGGTTCAACGAACGGGATACAATTTGCAGATCAGCTCGCCGAAGAAGGCGTCCAGCTCGGATGGGAAACACGGCTGGTTCCGTTCGGAAGCGATGTTTCCGCGCTCATTTACGCTCTTGGTTTTGCGAACCGCGCAGCTCTTTCATTCGGCGGCGTGAAGCCGGGTGATTTCAGGGCGAATCTAAAATACAACAAGGATCGCATCTTTGCATTCGTAATGGCGTTCGGCGAAGTCACTGCCGACAAATATGCGGCCGCCGCAGGTGCGATCAACTACGGGTTCCCTGTGATTTCCGACACCGACATCCCGGAAATACTGCCGACAGGTGTCTGCACCTATGAGCATGTCGTTTCCAATGTTCCGCCGGAAACAATGGTGGAGAGGGCGCTTGAAGTCAGGGGATGCAAGGTGCGAATAACAAAAGTCCCGATCCCGGTTCCATACGGGGCGGCTTTTGAGGGCGAACGCATCCGCAAAGCCGACGTGCACGTCGAGTTCGGAGGGAACAAAACCCCCGCCTTTGAATTCGTCACATCCGTAGACCTGGAAAATATCAACGATGGTGAGATTGAGATTATCGGGCCGGATATTGACAAAGTGAAGGAAGGCGATGCCATTCCTCTTGCAATATGGGTTGAAGTCGCAGGACGAAAAATGCAGTCTGATTTTGAACCTATCCTTGAGCGTCAGATCCATCATCTTGTCAACGGAGCTGAAGGAATCTGGCATATGGGCCAGCGCGATATAATCTGGACCCGTGTTTCAAAGGCCGGTTTTGCGAAAGGACTGCGCCTCCGTCATTACGGCGAAATCCTCCACGCCAAGCTGCTCTCCGAATATCCTGCAATCGTAGACAAGGTGAAAGTCACGCTTGTCACAGATCTGAAGGAAGTGGAGAAACGCCTTGCAGTAGCCAGGAAAGTTTATGATGAACGCAACCGCCGTCTTGAATCGATGACAGACGAGTCTGTTGAGATTTTCTATTCCTGCCTGCTATGTCAGTCTTTTGCACCGAACCATGTATGTATCATCACCCCTGAACGCCTCGGCCTCTGCGGCGCATACAACTGGCTTGACGGGAAAGCCGCCTTTGAAATTGATGAGACCGGGCCGAACCAGCCGGTGAAAAAAGGCGAGTGCCTCGATCCTGTCAAAGGCATATGGAAAGGTATCAACGAATACGTATACACGGGCAGCCATAAGGCGGTGGACTCGTTCTGCGCCTATTCGATCATGGACAGGCCAATGACCAGCTGCGGATGCTTCGAAGTCATCTGCGCATATCTTCCCGAATGCAACGGAGTGATGGTTGTCAACCGCGAATTCCAGGGAGACACCCCTGTCGGAATGACTTTCTCCTCCCTTGCCGGAAACGTGGGCGGGGGACAGCAGACTCCCGGATTCATGGGATGCGGAAAGGTGTTCCTCACCTCGAGGAAATTCCTCGGTGCCGAAGGCGGGTTCAGAAGACTTGTCTGGATGCCGAAGGAACTGAAGGAACTTCTTGCGGCCGATCTCAAACTGCGTTTCAAAGAGCAGGGGGTTCCGGATCTCCTTGAGAAAATTGCTGATGAAACAAACGCCACCGAGGCCAGCGAAGTTCGCAAATATCTGGAGAAAGTCGGACATCCTGCAATCCAGATGGATGACATGGCGAACTACGCCCATTCAGACACTGTGGAGGTGAAGGCTGAAGTTGTAGAGAAGATTGATGCTGCCGCAGTCCAGGACGAGAAGAAGAAGGAGGCTGCGCCTATTGCAAAAGAGGAAGCCGGTACAAGGATCACTCCTGAACTGATAAATGAACTCAAACAGCAGATTTCAAAGGAAATTTCCGAACAGCTTAAATCAGTTGTAGGGAAAGAAATTGTCAAAGACATAATTGCCACTCTGAGCGAAAAGTATCTCGGAGAAAAAATTTCTTCGGAACCAGTCAAACCTGTTTCCGAAGAAATTTTAATTGACAGGAAGCCAAAGGGGCCAACAGCCGCAGAGAGATTCTCCGGGCTGAAGACCTTCAAAATCAAGAAAGATAAATGCGAAGTCCCTGTCTGGACAGTGAAACTCGGTGCGACAAAGAAGGAAGGCGGCACACGCGGGAAGACTCTCTCCATCGGTGGTGCAAGCTGTATGCCGTTCCATCTTTGGGAAGGTGAAATGCCGAACAGGCCCCTGGTTGCCATGGAAGTATTTGACGTTGTAAGTGAGAAATATCCGCAGAACCTCAGGAAGGCTTACGGTGATCTTCTTTCGAATCCTGCGAAAATGGCAAAGGCCTGCGTGGAGAAATTCGGAGCGGATCTCATAAGTGTCCGCATCGAGGGTACTCATCCTGAAAAAGGGAACCGCTCGGCGGACGATGCTGTGAAACTTGTCAAATCCGTGCTTGAAGCTGTTGATGTGCCGCTGATCGTTACAGGGCATAACAGTTTTGACAGGAACAACGAGGTCATGAAGGCTGTCGCCCAGGCGTGTGCCGGCGAGAATCTGCTTCTGAACTGGGTTGAGCAGAACAATTACCGCACAATCGCCGGAGCCGCGCTCGGGTACAACCATTCAATTGTATCCCAGTCCCCGATTGACGTGAACATCGCCAAACAGCTTAACATCCTTCTCACAAACATGGATGTCAAACTTGAACAGATCGTCATGGATCCGATGACAGGTTCGGTCGGATACGGACTCGAATACACATATTCCGTGATGGAGCGTGTAAGATACACGGGAATCACCGGCGACAAGATGCTTGCCGGACCGATGATTGTTTCGCCCGGACAGGAGTGCGCGAAGTCGAAGGAAGTCAAAGCCGAGGAGAAAGATTTCCCGGCATGGGGCGACCTGGAGAAACGTGCTGCAATGTGGGAGTTCACCACCGCCGCCAATCTCCTTTACTCCGGTGCCGACATCCTGATAATGTACAATCCGGAATCAGTCCGTGCACTCAAGAAGATGATAACGAAACTGATGGGGAAATAAATTCATAAATAGGCGCAGAGTTGCAAAGGCACATAGGCGCAAAGTGTTTTGGACGGGAAGCAGGTGCAAAGGCACAGAGTTGCAAAGGAACGCAGTCTCGGGAGGGAAAGAGAAAAATGCTAAGATTTTTAAATTCTCTAAACAACTATGTGCCTTTGTGCCTCTGTAACTTTGGTGCTATTAACTAATTTTCAACTATGTGCTTTTGAAACTTTGATAATTTAAAATTCAGGAGGATATACAATGGCTTTATCAGGTTTGCAGATTCAGAAACTTCTGCCTAAGACGAACTGCAAGGAATGCGGTTCAAATACGTGTCTCGCCTTCGCGATGAAACTCGCAGCTAAAAAGGCCGAATTATCGGAGTGCCCTTACGCTTCCGATGAGGCGAAGAAAGTTCTCGGCGCAGCAAGTGAACCGCCGGTGAAATCCATCGAACTCGGACCTGATAAGAAGCTCAGGCTCGGAGAGGAGACCGTTCTTTACAGGCACGAAAAAACTTTTGTGAATCAGACTGCCCTTGCTGTCAATATCAACGATACCGACAGCCCGGAGTCAATTGAAAAAACTCTCAGTTCAATCCGGGATTATGTCCTGGAACGTGTCGGTGAAAAACTCCGTATCGACCTGGTTTCAGTGACTGACAAGAGCGGGGATTCTGCGAAGTTCGCAAATCTCTGCGCTAGGGCTTTTGAAGTTACAAAGCGTCCGCTTGTGATGCGCAGTTCCAATATGCAGTCAATTGCGGCTGCGGCAAAAGCTGTCAAGGGTTCTAACAGCGTGATTGCTTCGGCTAATCCGAAGACGGCGGATGAACTTGTCAAAATCGCCCAGGAGAATGACCACGCGCTTGCGGTGACAGCTCAGAATCTTGACGAGCTTTCTGCCCTCGCTGTAAAATTAAAGGAATCAGGTTTCAATAAACTCATCCTGAATTTTGAGACCTTTTCGCTTTCGGAACAGTTCCAGGTCAATTCGATAACGCGCAGGGCGGCGCTGAAGGATTCGTTCAAAGCTCTCGGTTATCCTTCTCTTAAGTTCATAGACGGCGGAGAGATGTTTGACATAGCCGCGGAAGTCATAAGCGAAATCACGAAATACGGCGGGATTTGTGTCCTTCCTAGTTTTGATCCGGCTATGCTTGTTTCATTGATGACCCTGCGCCTCAACATCTACACCGATCCGCAGAAGCCCATACAGGTTGAACCTAAAGTCTATCCGGTCGGCGAACCTGACAGGAATTCTCCCGTCTTCATCACAACCAATTTCTCACTGACTTATTTCATCGTGTCAGGCGAAATAGAAAACAGCGGAACAAATGCATGGCTTGTGGTTCCGGAATGCGAGGGAATGAGTGTTCTAACTGCGTGGGCTGCAGGGAAATTTTCAGGAGCTTCAATTGCGAAATTCATCAAAGGCATCGGATTGGAGGAACAGGTTGCGACACGCCAGATAATCATTCCCGGTTATGTTGCGCAGATCAGCGGCGAACTCGAGGAAAGCCTGCCCGGCTGGAAAGTCATAGTCGGTCCGCAGGAAGCCGCCGACATCGAAAGCTTCGTTAAGGCTCGAATTAAGTGAGATATTTTTTTGAGTGATTGTGGAGATGCTTTCACTCCTTTTATCGATTGTGATATTCCCTCTGAATCTGACTCATAGCTGTTTCGGCTATCTTCAGGACTTCAAGTGCGCCTTGTCCGTCGACTCTGGGAGCGGTGTGTTTCATGACAGCATCGATTATATCTTGGTGTTCTAGGCAGAAACGCTCGTTGCGTATGTTGTCAAACTGGATCACCTCGTACCCTTTTTTATTGCAGTCATATATCTTCACCTGATCAATCTGCAAATCATATTCTATGACCTGTTTGTCTCCGAAGAATTCCATGGTGCGGCGCTGCGGATGCTGGACATAGTCCATGTGGATTGAAACAAGCGCCCCGCTTTCATATTCGAGCAGCAATGACGCCAGTGAAGGGGTTGCTTTCAGGTCTTTTACAGCAATGGAATTGGCTTTGCATACCACATCCTTCACTTCTCCAAATATCGAACGTAGCATATCTATCTCATGCGTGTAATCAACAATCAGTATGCCTAAGACCTTGCTGCGGAAATCGCTTTTTGCACAGAGCAGTGTGTTGTAGGTGCCAACCAAGGCGCGGCCCCCTATCAGGTTCCCGAGTTCGCCGGATTTTATCTTTTTTGTGATGAAATCGAAGGACTCCCTGAACCTTTCAGTGTATCCTACGGCGAGGAACTTGGAATGTCTCTTAGCGGCCTCAACCATCTCAACGCCATCGCTGACAGTATCGGCTATTGGTTTTTCGCACAGGACATGCGAACCGGAGGCAAAAGCTTTCAGCGTCATCTCCTTGTGTGAACTGTTGGGCGTGCATACGATTGTCACGAGCGGTTTTTCCTTTGCAAAAGCTTCATCGCAGTTGCTGTAGAATTTTATATGCTCGTTGATCTCTTTGACTTTTTGCTCAGCTTCCTTATTGATGTCGAAAGCCACTATTTCGACATCTTTTCTTGTGCAAAGGCATGCTATATGCCTGAGCCCTATCGAGCCGCATCCGGCAACCAGGAATTTTATTTTCATTGTTTTTCCCCTATTATGCAATTCTCATTTTCCCCAAGGCTTACGCCCTTGGGCTACATTATTACACCTCCTGCGGAGGCTATAATACAATGTAGCGAACTGTCCTTATTATTCAGCCCTCGCAGAGGGCGACATCTTGTAGCCCCATGCGTAAGCGTGGGGATAATGAATAATAAAATATAATTTCCAGCCCCCGCAGGCGGCGGCACAACAATAAAACATTCAACCCATATTAAAAATAATACGTATAGTCCACAGGGTCATCAGCTTGTGTTACTTAATCATTTGAAACGGCTGAATCCGCCGTCGACATAAAGATTATGGCCTGTTATATAACCCGCCGCATCCGACGAGAGGAATACTGCGGCCCCTTTCAAATCCAGACCGTCTCGCCCCATTTTTCCGAGCATTGTACGTTCGGCATACGCCTTCACAAATTTTTCCGGCTGACCACGTTCAAAGCCTCCAGGCGATATGACGTTCACCCTGATCCCGTATTTGCCAAGATAAGCCGCCGCATCGTAAGTCAACCCGATCACACCGGCCTTTGACGCGGTATAGGGAATCGGGTTGGGCATCATAGGAAGACCTTCATAGACAGTTCTGTCCCGACCCAGAAGTGAAGTTACAGAGCCTATGTTGACAATTGAACCGTAACCCTTTTTCATCATGTACCTTGAATATTCGCGAAGGCAGAGGAAAGTCCCCGTCATATTTGCGTTCAGATAACCGTTCCATGAGGAAAGCGGCTCCTTCTCCAAGGTTCCGGTTGTACCGGAGCCGTGACCTCCGGCGTTGTTCACAAGCGCCGCTATTTCATTGAAAACACCAAAGGCTTCCGCAAAAGTTTCAGCAACGGATTTCTCGTCGGTTATGTCCATTCCGAATCCTGCCGCCTTAATGCCGAACTTGCCGGAAAATTCATCAGCCTTCTGCTCGGCCTTTTCCTTGTTTCGCGATGTCAGCACCAGGTTTGCGCCCATTTCAGCAAAACCGGTCGCAATCTCCAATCCGAAATTCTGGCAGCCTCCTGTTATCATCACTGTTTTATCTTTGAAGGACAGCATATCCACGAGAGATTTTTTACTCATTTTTCGAGATCTTTGTTTTTGATATGTCATTGAAGATAATTGCAAACTGGCTCACGTATTGGCTGAATAGAGATATCTTTGAATATGGCTTTTCCGCTTTCTATGAAAACTCCTGCCTTTCCACTCCTGTCCGGCATCGTGAAAAATTGCAAAACCAGACGGCCGTTCAGATTAAACTCTACCGATGGGCCGAATGCTACCGCCCGCATCTTATAGCAACCGTCTTCGCATACATGCATATGGAAAGATTGAAGTACTGTCCGGGAACGTGTCAGTGATTCAGGTCCATATGGACGGTTTAGAATCACTCTCACCAGCTCCACTATATTGCGTGACGGCACACAATGGAGGAAAATACCGGTATCGCCTTCCTCATCTGTACGGATGGCGATGCCGAACTCTGCGGGGGCTCCGGTCTCATCAAGTTTTATTTCCGCATTGATTTCAAAGTCTTTGAATTCCTCTTTTGAAAGATGACCGGCATAGCCTTCCTCGACTTCCGCAACAAAAGATGAATCTGAAGCGCTTGTCCATTTGCCATAATATGATGAGGCATTCTTCGTATTGCAGAGGCTTATTGAATTGCCGGAATAGAGGGGACTCCAGTCAAAACTCTCCACACGCAAACTTCCGTCCGCTTCGACATGGGCTAATTTCGGACTACCCATGGCGGCATAATGCGGGAATAATCCGTCCCAGTCCCTGGGCCCCCTGCACCAATGCATCAAATGGGTTTGACCTTTCCAGAAAACAGGTCTGACCGATTTGTTCTTGCCCGGTGTGAGACTGTCGTCAAATGGACGTCTGTACGGACCTTCCACCTTCTCCGCAATCCTATAAACCATCCTGTCATGTCCGCCGAGTATGGCAAACATATAGAAACGGTTGCGAATTTCGCACACGGAAGGGCATTCAAAATCGAACCCTGTCCTAGGCGCACAGGCGGGGGGACAGGCATCCCAGCTGTAACCGTCAGCACTGACAAAATATGCTGTGCAGCCACGCCTGTTCAATGTCCCGGAATTTTCCCTGGCGGATATGAAGGCGTGGAACAATCCGTCATGGTAAACCACATGAGGGTCGCGCCAGTCAATGCGGAAACGGCCTGTCTGTTCTGCTTCGTACCAGCGCTTATCCGGTGAGATCACCGGATTGCCCGGATATTTATCCCATTTCATCAGATCCTCGCTTGTTGCAAGCCCAATCCTCTGAATCTTTCCGTTCCGCTCGTTGCCTGTATAAAGCATGAACCATTTCGAACCGTTCTTGAAAATCCCAGGGGTCCAAATCTGATCCCCGTCAAATTCACCAGGATTTCCGGTGAACAATGCAGGAGGCAGCTCGGTCCACTCAATGCCGTTGTCACTGATCAGGTGCCCGATACGGTCATGGCTAGGCAAGGTTAAATGGAAGACATGAAGTTTCCCTTCATGCTCCACAACTTCAAAATCACCTATTTCGTTCGGGTTGATTCCATCATTGAAATACATAAGATTCCCCTGCTGAGTTTATTTGTCCGTGATGTTTTTAGATGCAGCAACGCCGCTGAGAGCATCTGTGACGTTGATCTTCCAAGCGCCTGCTTCCGCGTTGAGCGGCATCACAAATTCATGTGTTGCATCAAGGCCTTTTCCGAAAAGCATCGTGCTGAATGCGCTGTTTATCTTGCCGGACGGGCTTACTGTTTCGATCCTGAATATGTGATCGGCGGATTCCTTGGTATCCGCAACTGCATGCACATCGACCTTCACATTTCTGCCATTGCGCTGAATTTGAATATTTACATTTTCAACCTTGTATGGCAGAAGGGAAAACAGAGTCTGAGTCTGTGGCGAGAATTCATAATCAAATGATGTGCCGCCACCCAGTTCTTTCCGTTCCAGCAAATCGTAGATATAATATTTCCCTGGCAGTTCTATTTTATGGGTCAGAGGTTTGCTGTCTATGCTGAGCGCCTGCCTGTAGTTCCTTACAACACCAAGCATCAGGGCTGGCCCGTTCCGCCTCACCAATGTTTTAGAGACGTATATTGGACTGCCGTCGGGGCGCAGGACTTTTATTTCCGGTTTCACCCCTGAATCCGATATCAACTTTCCAAAGAATCCTTTCAATGCTTCAATGTGAGCCTGTCTTGACGGCGCGAAACGCATCTCCGCAAGTTCCCCGTATTCGGTATTTATTGCGGCAGCAAAGTAAACTGCGCGTCCTTTTCCGTAAGAATTCACAATGACAGCCGGATATTCCTTTTCCTGATAATCCACCTTGGCAAGAGGTTTGCCTGTATCAGGAATCACCCCCATGCTGAAAGACTTGATCTTTCCCTGATAATTCTTAAGGGTGAGACCATTCAGGTTTGTATCAGTTCCATTTATGACCGCATTTGAGATAGTCAGTTTTCCGATATCTTTCACTCCGAAAAGGTCAAGCAATGGATTGACTGGGCACGGCTTTCCGTTTTGATCATAGGCTCCTGGCAGCATGTCGGCTATGACAGTTCCGCCGTCTTTGACGAATGCTTTTATTGATTCGACCTCTTTAGGTGAAAGAGAACTTGAGCCGGGCAGGATGAACACTTTATAGCGTTCAGCCAGCCTGTTGTCCGTTTCCAGATGGCCATATGCCACATAGTCATATCCCAAACCCAGGTCGTAAAGCATGGCAGCCATTCCCTGGACTGCGGCCACAGCATGATCATCCCAGCCGAGGATCCAGTCGGTTTTTATTGATGCCGGCGAGTAATGCATTGCAATAGGAACGCGTGAGTACTTGGAATTGATCAGCAGCTCGGCAGGCCCGTTTTTGAATCGGCTCATAAGCTTCTGCATTTCCTGCCCGCGTATGGGGAGTGTCAGATCCGGGTTAACATAAAACTTGCCGCTGAATATGCTGAAGGCGGTTGCGCCCTCCATTAGATAGTTAAGCATGAGCTGATTAACACTGTCATAGTTCGAATCATAGCCGATCCATGGCATCCATATCAGCTTGCCGTTCTCATGGAAGCTGCGCTGCATTATCGTCTGTTCCCCGCTATAGCTTTCGATCGCGTCGAATTCCTTCATCAGCAGATACCAGTCGTAGGCATTGAATGGATTTGTGTTATGCGTGCCGGAAAGGCTGTAACACAATTGGGGGTTTGCGGCTTTTGTGCCTTTTGCAATCCTGTGTATCGCATCGGCCCTTGTCCAGTCATTGAACGTGCGGTGGTCATGCCATGGCGCAAATGAAGGATGATTCTTCACCTCTTCGCTTGTCATTGCAATTACTTCATCCCACTGTTTGAAATCAGTCGCCCAGCTTTTGTTCAATGCTTCCAGCGAGCCATATTTCCCCTTGAGATATTCGCGAAGTTCGCGCTGACAATCCTTGCTGAAGCATCCGTCCCATTTTTTAATGCTGTTCGCTTCGTCCGGACCACCCCTGAGGATGCTTCCAAAATCTTCCAGGTTCGCTAGTTTTGAATTCTTCTCCTCAAGAATATCCTTGAAACCCGGGACGCTGATACATGGCTTACGGATCATGTCGAATTTGGTTTTGGCTTTGGTTTTAGGATCGTTTGGATAACGTGCGTCACATGTTCCCGGCGAGCGGGAGTAGATATATGGCATGCCCAGCTCGCGGCCCTCCATGAGTTCGAACGGAATGTCGGTTCCGTGCGGACGAAGCACAGTGGCCCCCATTTCCATCAATCTTTCATAATAGGGTTTCAGCATGAAACTCTGGATGCTTCTGGACGACAGGGAAGGCCAGCCGAAGGCAACCTGCATTATTCTTGTATCAGGAATTCCATACAAGGCCCGGGTCTGACGCGCGCTATCCAATGTTACGCCTTCCTTCCTGATTGTCAGAAGCACGTCAAATGTATATGCCCTGCAGTCTTTCAAAGGAACACTGAAAGATACCGTTTCAGCCGCCTTCTTCTCCTGTCTTGCGAATTCGTTCCCGTAACTGTCGAAGAGCTGAAGAGTCAAGTCATAATTGTTCGGATTGCTTATCTTCACATCTACGGCCAACGCTTCTTCACGTTTCCAGACTTTCGGATCCAAGCTGAAATCCTTGATATAAGATTCAGCCGGATTATCAAATGTGCAGGTGCCCCAGGTTTCTACGCCAGAGTCCCCTTTTACGGTCATGTCGACAAATGTCAGGCCAAACTGGGTCTGCGGTTTGAAATTGACCTCCACGCTGTTTTTACCGGCCTTCAGGTCAATCTTCTGAGATACCGAGTCAAGTTTATTATGAAATTTATCACTGACAGTCAATTCGACTGAGACTTTTTGTGGTTTGTCGGCACTTACTTCGGCATTGAATTTGCCATCATGGGCAGCCGCTATTTTATTTAATGTTATGTTGGACTTCTTGTCAGCAATATAATAAATGATCTTGCCGAGCAGGGAAATCTGGTACTCCCAATAAGGATAGTCAATTTTCTTCGGCAGGTTATTTAGCATCTGCGGCAATACGGTGCATGGCGACTCTTTTCCGGTATTAACCTTCCATGCGGCAACCGCGACTTTGCCTTTTTCCAGATTGAAAAGTGTAAGCAGTGCGTCTTTCCCGGCTTTCAGTATGACTTCTCCGTCAGTTTTGCTGCCCTGCGTTACTGTCGGTGGTAAAGCGTTGATCGGGATGCCGGAGATGACAGGGTGTTCGGCAGAGATTGACCATTCCTGTACTTTTGGTGAAAGCTTGTCCGGCTGATAATGTTTTGCAATCGCAGGAGGCAGAGACGCAGGTGATGTCAGAAGCAAACCGGTTCCTTCCTTGACCTGCAGGACAATAGTGTTTTTGATGGATTCAGGCATAGAAGTCCAGACATCTCCGGCAACAACAATCGCATCATATTTGGACACAAGTCTTTTAGCAAGTTCATTGAAGCATCCAGGCACGCTAAGTGATGAATAAAGGCCGCTGATGGAGTAAACTCCGCCTATGTAATTGACTGTGAGGTCTATATCGCAACGTTCCGCCACTTCGATCATGTCCCGGACGACGCTGGCACCTTGTCCGACAAGGAGTACGCTTGGCTTTCCGCCAGCATATGGTTTCGCCCATTCAAGATGAGGGGTCACATAACTCATGGAATTGAAATTGAGATCCATGCTCTGGGCCTTCTCCAGATTCTCGGGCCGCTTCTCGGACGGTGGCTGAAAAACATAATTTCCGGAAGACGTCTTGAATGCCGTCACAGACTCTGCGGTGAATACTGCATTCCCATCTTTTTCCGCCATCACTTTGAAAGCCCACGTGCCCTGCTTTGTGAAATCGGTTTCAAAAGACATGTCTTCAACCTGAGATCCTAATGTCAGCTCTTTCTCCGTTAAAAGTTTGAATTCCGCTTTTCCTTTTTCTACAGGTCCTGCAAATATTTTGATACGGTATTTGCCTGCCTGGACTGGGAACAATTTCAGTTTGACTTCATTCTTTGGCCCGTCATATACGTCCTTCAGCATAAACCGTCCAGCCATTGATGCTGTGATATTGTCTGGGAAACCTATCCCGGAAAAAGGTATCAGGTATGCTGTTGTCGAGAATTTATCAGCGGCTTTGATTTCAAAAACTCCGAGCTGGGCCTCCATTGTGGTTAGCACCGGATCCTTACCCCAGAAGATAAAGCGTTTAAGCAGTTCGAAATCTGTGAGAAGGGCCAGGCCTTTGTCAGACTCTGTCAAAATGGCGCACCATGGCTGGCCTGGCGCGGATGAATATGGCTCATGCACTGTTGCCGGTTTCCTGACTGCATCAAGCTCGCCGCGATAAATCATGTCAAATTTCTCATTCGAGTGGATTCCGCTAGAAATCCACAGGCCGCAATTAATCGGAATGACATTTGCCTGGGAATTTGCAACAGTGTAATCAACCTTCAGTGCAATGGAATCTTTTGCAAGTGTATAAACTTTGCTTATGCTTACTTCATCAAACATGCCGCCTTTACCGTTCGCAGTCAATTCTACAGACAGCTTATCCTTCGAATTTTCGAGCACCTTGTAGGAATATTCACTGCTGTTGAAGGCATTTCTGCCTGTGGGATAGAAGCGGTCATAGAACATGCCCCCGTGTTCGGTCTTGCCGGCAGGTTTTATGAAATTTGAACCCGAGCTCTTATCGTAAGCGAAATTGAGTACGCCAGCACACGCAGGTTCCAGCAGATAAATGACACGGTCGCTCTCCATGATTATTTCGGGTGCACCATCCCCGTTCATGTCTTTTTCGATTAGGCGGAGTCCGGTCTTTTCGGAAGACGCCAAAGCCGGAAACGGATTCAATGAATTTGATGTTTTCTTTTCTCCTTTTTCTCCGAAAAATTCTATCTCTGTGGCCGCAAAATGGCTGTCGTACCCGATCCTGACACTTATTTGCGATGCGTTCTGCCCTGGATCGAGCGGAATGCTGAGCACGGAAAAGGCTTCGCCCTCATTTGAATAAGGCAGTTTTGGGTCTATGTAGCCCAGCGGGATACTGGCATCATTTTCGTCTACAGACACAACTGTGATTTTCTGAAGAGGGAACCCTTTTTTATCTCGGTAAAGGTGGATTCTGGCTTCAGACAATTTCACAGGGTCTGCAAAGTTGAAGGTTATATCAATCATCCTGCCGCATTCACGCCTGTTCCACATGCAGAGATTGTTTTTATCGTCTGTAACTCCGTCTATCAGCTTTTTGAAGTTTGGATCGCTGTATTTCGCAACTGCACCCTTTCCATTGGTCACCTGCTTGAAATTATAGCCGTCCGGAATAATTTTTTCAGCCGCAGTCAACCCAGCGCTTAAAAGTATAAAGATTCCGGCAAAGAGGCAACTTCTTAATGTAATCATTTCTCAGTCCTTTTTATTTTATATCCCGATATCCTGAACAGGAAAACAATGAAATTAAAATAGCCTGTTGAAAAAAGGGTCAGTGCGTTTCACGGTGGGCACATCTGAAATCCTGTCGCAATGACCGTCAACATAAACAACATTGCCACTTCCGCCGTGACGCAAACCCAGCTGGAAAGTCATAACCCTTGTTGTAATTATTGTAGTCTGGTCATTGTCATATATTTCCATGTATAATTCATTGGCACCCACCCTGGCCTTGTTCATTATGGCGGCATAGCCGTCTCCGTCCTCCACAAGGATGGAAGTTTTGTCAGGTGTCTTCTGGCTTCCCAGCCTGTTGCCGGGATTATACCCCCACGAGGATGAGACGCTTCCCGCGTTTTTGCAATAGCCAACATATAAATTATATCCATAGCTTAAGTTGTCGTAGTAATAGGCTGCGCCGGAGGTCAGTTTTTGCGCGTCAGCGCTATAAGTTGCGGGACATTTGAAAATGGAGTTTTGCAATAAAGCAGGATTTTTTGAAATAGTTATATAGTCGTTATCTATGTATCCTCCGCTTACCAGCGGCCCGGAAGCGCCGGCATAGCCATTGTCTGAAGTAGTCATGCCGCCGCAATAGGGGAAATATTCGTTCGAATCAACCGTGTAGGTGGACATTAAAAGACTGATCCCCCTGATTTTTGAAGCGCAGCTTGTCCCGTAAGCCAGGTCTTTTGCTTTTTTAAGGGCAGGCAATAAAATCCCAGCGAGTAGCGCAATTATGGCTATGACAACCAGGAGTTCCACGAGCGTGAAAGAATATTTCCAAGTCTTTGCTTTCATATAAAGCCCTCTGTGTTTGACTTTTATGTTTTTACTGTTAAAATTGTACCATGAACAATGCTTAATAGCAATGTAATTTTGTTTAGCAATCTTGTACTTTTGTATAACTTATGGCAATTATAAGAAATAAGAACTTCATGGAACTGACTCAGCTGCTGAGATTCTCCTCGCCGCATACCGCTTATTTTGAAAAAGGCACTTCGCTTGGCAATAATCAACTGCCCTTCAACCGCATCTTCTTTGTATATGGCCAAGAAGGTGCCTGTTACGGGGCGGTCAGACGCAAAGTCAACGGCGTCCCAGTTCATTCCATGCCACTGTATCCGGGACATGTCTATTTCATGCCGAAAAACCTGGATCTGCAGTTCGATTTCAGAGAGGTCACCATGGTCGGGATTCATTTTAGCCTTGAAATCTTCTCCGGGCATGACCTTTTTGAGGACACGAAAGATTGTCATTATGAAAAAATCCCGAAGCAGATCTCCGAACAGGTCAGAAACTGTATGATTGGAGAGCAGACATTGGCTAACTCGGTGATGCTGCAGGGGGTTATCATGCAGATATCATCCAAATGGATAGACATGAGTGTTGAAAGGTTCAATAAACTCATGATTTCTGGGCAGCGCTATAAGTTTATTTTTGATACTATGGAAAAAAAGCCAGACGCAAAACTTACGGTGGAATATTTGAGTGAACAGGCTGGCGTTTCCCGGGTTGCCTTATCAAGGGCCTTTGCCAATGACATGGGTATACCTCTGAAAAAATTTATAACCCGTCAACTGATTGCAAAGGCTTCAGAAAAGCTTTTATCCAGTTCCAAAAAAGTACGGGAGATTGCAAAGGAGCTTAATTTCAATGATGAGTATTACTTCTCCCGTTTCTACAAAAAACACAAAGGCTGCACACCCGGCGAATATCGCAGGAACATGAAGCTGCTCGCCTGATTTACATAAGTGCAAGTTTTACGCTTAAAATTACATTGTGATCTCCGTATGGATATCGTATCATAACTTACGCAAAGAATATCTGTAATTAATCCGGGAGATAACAATTTATGAGTGTCATCACCTCAGTTTTTAAAGAGAGCCCAAATAAAATAAAGAAACACGGTTTGCTGACCATCGTTTTACTCATACTCTCTTCTGCGGCCTATGCCGATGTCAGGATGCCATATGTCTTCAGCGACAACATGGTTTTGCAGCGCGACATGGACCTGCCGGTATGGGGCTGGGCCGATGCGGGCGAAGTGATCAGTCTGGAATTCTCGGGACAGAAAGTAAAAACTGCGGCGGCTCCAGATGGAACCTGGTCCTTGAAATTAAAGGCAATGCCAGCAAACAAAGAACCTCAACTCATGTCCATTGAGGGTAAAAACCGAATTGAACTCAAAAACATCCTGGTAGGTGATGTATGGCTATGTTCCGGTCAATCGAATATGGACTATGGAATAGGCCGCTCTCTTTCCAGAGAAGAAATAGACAAGCCTGGCAATTTTCTGATCAGGCAATTCAAGGTCGATAGGGATTGCAGCCCGGCACCAAAAAAGGAGTTGCTTAAATCAGGTTGGACATGCATCGGGCCTGGGACTGTAAAGAAATATACAGCTGTAGGCTATTACTTCGCAAAAGAAATAGTCACCGCTGTTGATGTCCCTGTTGGTCTCCTTGCAAGCACCAGAGGCGCTACCAGGATAAATACATGGATAGCGGCTGAAGGATACAGGAAGACAGGCGAACTGAAGGCTATTTCCGATGAAATTGAACTTCGGAAAACTTCTGAATCCGGAGAAGATGACAAGGATATACAGAAACCGTCAGGACTTTTCAACGCCATGGTAAATCCTTTAATCCCTTTCGGTATAAAAGGGGTTTTATGGTATCAGGGGGAAAGTAATGCCAAAGATTACGACCTGTACCTGCAGAAAATGCAGGCTTTGGTTTCAGGATGGAGAGAACTGTGGAAGCAGGGGGAGTTCCCTTTCTACTATGTTCAGCTCGCCAACTGCCGCGCGCCGAACACTGAAAATCCCGGCGGCGGCGACGGATGGGCAATAATCCGAGAAGATCAGTTAAAGGCGTTGACCGCAATTTCAAATTCCGGAATGGCTGTCGCCATCGACATAGGCGAAGACAAGAACATACATCCTAAAAACAAAATGGATGTCGGGAGGCGACTGGCTGCATGGGCTCTGGCAAAAGATTATAAGAAAGAGTCTAGCTTCAGCGGTCCTATTTACAGAGATTTCAAAATCGAAGGGAACAGAATCCGCATATTTTTTGATTATGCCGAAAGCGGTTTGATAAAAGGCGTCAAAGAGGGTACAGAACCTGTAAAAATGGCTGAAGATGTAAAGCTGAAATGGTTTGCAGTTGCCGGGGAAGATAAAATATGGTATTGGGCTGATGCCGTGATTGACGGGTCTACTGTGCTTGTGTCCAGCGATAAGGTAAGCTCCCCTGTAGCTGTGAGATATGCTTTTTGCGCAAATCCAGAAGGTGCAAATCTCTACAGCAAGGAAGGATTTCCAGCATCTCCCTTCAGAACCGACAATTGGAGGATCAAATAATGAGTGATTTTGAAATTGACTTGCAGCGTATTGACACTCAGTTCAATGGCGAGAATAATCGCTGCTGGGTGCACGCCCGCGCGGCTACGGCGCCTGACGGAACCGCATTGATTACAACGCAGCCGTTGCGGCTTTCGGGATCGGACATATTTTATGGGATAAACACTCTCTATTCAAATGATAAAGGGAAGACTTGGAGCGAGCCTCTGCCGCAAAAAGGGCTTGAGCGTCGCAATTCGGGCGATACTGAACTCGTGCTCTGCGATGCAACTCCAGGCTATCATGCGGCCAGCGGAAAATTCATTATGACAGGATTGGTTGTCATATATAAGAATGATGAATTCATACCGCAACCGAGAAAGTCCTTTATCGGTTGGAGCGTCTTCGATGCCGATTCGAAACAGTGGTGCGAATTTCAAACCCTACCGATGCCCGACTTGCCTGGCGAACCCTTCTTTGCCACGGCCGCCGGTTGCACGCAATGGATGGAACTTGAAAACGGCAATGTCCTCCTGCCCTTTTATTTCAGAAGCAGGGCTGCCGCAACCGAACCCACCAGGATTGCGGATGCCGCAGTTGCTCTTTGCAGCTTCGACGGAGAAAAATTGAATCTCGTCAGAATCGGAGATTCCCTTCATATTGACAAGAAAAGAGGATTGACAGAACCGTCCATATGCCGGATAGGCAATGACTTTTATCTGACCATAAGATCCGATGAGAGGGGTTATGTGGCAAGAAGCTCCGGCGGCTTGAATTTCATGGATATGAAAGAATGGCTATTTGACGACGGAACTGAACTTGGCAGCTACAACACGCAGCAGCACTGGGTTACCCATAGGGACGAATTATATCTTGTGTATACCAGGAGGGGGGCTGACAATGATCACGTTTCACGCAACAGGGCTCCGCTTTTCATAGCCCGGGTTGACATTGACAAATTGCATGTAATCCGTTCCTCTGAACGAATTGCGGTTCCAAACAGAGGCGCCACTCTTGGAAATTTCGGATGCAACCATGTCGCCCCCGATGAATCATGGATTGTGGCGTCAGAGTGGATGCACACCACCAGTCCGAATCCATATGACTGGCGCAAATGCATGTCTTATGGAAGCGATAACTCCATTTTTATTTCTAAGTTGCGTTGGTGTCAGTTTTGATTCTCGGAGCTTTGCGGATATTCCGTTTGCCGACCCCGCGAGGACACTATCTTCCAACAAGATTCAGGATGTTGCCGCGATTGATTTCTTCCTGGAGGTCAACTGGGATCTTCAGGGTGTCGAACAATTTGTCATATAATTCGAAAACGGCTGGTGTCCCGTAACGCCCCGGAGTGAAATTTTTACAGTCTGTGCCGAAACACAATTTGGAGATTGCCCCGGTGTCCAGTTTGCCATTCGGGGCGAATATCTCCTTCCACATGTTGATTGACCGGTTGTACGCAGTCCCGCCGGAAAGATCTGCGTAGATATTCTTGTGGCTGCTCATTATTTTCCACGCTTCCTCCCACCATGGATTGCCGAAATGGGCCATGAGGATTTTCAAATCAGGAAATGCCCGTGCAACACGGTCCAGGGCGGACGGGCGCATGTCGGTAATATCCACGGTGGTTTTCCGCCCATCCCAGCAACCCGGTTCGAATCTTCCAACGACCACATATCCTGTATGGAATACCGCCAGTCCGCGATTTGCCGCAATGGTGTCGTAGATGGACAAATAAGAATCATCCCCATAGGATTTGGAAGGTGCTATGAACTTGATTCCAACTGCCCCACGCTTGAAAAGTGCATTAATCTCTTCCGCTGTAGTGTTATCAATATCCACCATCGGTACGGGGATGACATAGTCCTTGAATATTTCCTTCAATTTAAAGGTCACATCTGGCGGGTCAAGCAATACTACTTTTTCAACGCCATGTTCCCGCTTTCCGATTTCAACATACTCTTCCGGCGTCATACCTTCTTGAGCCCAGACGATTTTCAGAGGCGGGCGAAATTTTCCTGAAGCGTCGGGGTCAACGCGTCCTCCATGCACATGTGCATCTATTCTCATAAATTGAGGGTCCTTGTCGTTTTTAACGTAAGCGTTTCTTCAGATTGGGATGAATAATAATTCTCGATAAAAAATAAAGAGAAATCTATTACAGATGTATGTATAACTCCGCAGTAGTCTATAATCAAACGTCTGGAATAATTCCAAGGGGAAGATTCTATATGAATTTCCTTTTGGATGGCAAAAAGAATCTGGTATTTTTTTTAATTCCTAGGTTTACATTTTTTACCGTGGTATTATATTTGTGTGGTAACGTTGAGATATTTTTGAAAGTAATGATATGTCAAGTTTAAAAGATGTTGCGAAGCGTGCGGGGCTTTCGATAAACACCGTCAGCCGGGCAATCCGGGGGATTGGTTATGTTTCGGAGGACGCCCGTGAAAAGGTGGCCCGGATTGCCATTGAAATGGATTACCGGCCCAACCGTGCGGCGCGGAGTCTGCGCTTCAGCAAGAATTTTGAGATCGCGGTGATCAGTTTTCTTGATGCACGCAACAGCAACGGCGACCAGCTGATGATGGAAAAGTTTGTAGGCATTAAACGGCGTCTGTCCGAATCCGGCTATGAGATGAATCTGCATTTCCTTGATGTGAACAGTGATTTCGAGTCAGTGAACTTGAAACTGCTCGGGGATATTGGCGGACAGAACCCGGCGGGAATCATAGTGATAGGTGACGGAAAACTATGCAGGTTGATTTACCGGCTGATGGAAGAGAAGAAGGTTCCGGTGGTGATGATTTCATATGACGTGATACCGAAAATAGACTGTGTGTACATTGATCGGATGCAGGGAGTGAGCGACGCTGTCCATTATTTGGCGGAACTCGGGCGCAATAAAATTGCATTTGCAGGATTTTCAGGTACTTGCTGCAACCGTATCCGAGGTTACCGAAAAGCAATTGAAGAGCTCGGCATGCAGGAGATGATTTTCAGCGGCAAGAGTTATTCCGGGGGTGAGCTGGAACGTACTTTTGATCTGGGGGTTGCGATGGCAAAAGATATTGCCGGGACAAAGATTCCTCCGGATGCGGTAATCGCCTATTCGGATTATCTCGCGGCCGCGCTGATTGCAGGTTTCCGGGACTTAGGCGTCAGGATTCCCGAGGATATTGCTGTCATTGGTTTTGATAACCGTGAACTGGCGGCATTCACAAACCCGCGATTGACGACTATAGCGCAGCCGAATTGCAGGGCCGGGGAACTGGCTGCGGAAATGCTGCTGGATAAGATGACTGCGGCCAAAGGGCGGGCACGCGCAGTCGGAGTTCCGATGGGGCTTAAAATCAGAAGTTCAACTTGAAGCTTAAAATTATAAGACATATAAAGAGACAAAAACAAAAGGGGAAGAAATGAGCAAGAAGAAATTCAAAGTAGGTATTATCGGTGCCGGCAGCAGAGGAATTGGGGCTTTCGGCCTGAGTATTGCAACACGCAATGATGCAGAAGTGGTGGCTCTATGCGACCCAAACCAGGTCAGAATGGAGTTTGCCGCCAAAACCCTGGGATTGAAACTTAATTTATATACTTCCGTTAAAACCATGATTGCCACTGAAAAGCTCGATGCGGTAGTGATTACGAGTCCGGATTTCTGCCATGAATCCAACGCGGTGGCGGCGTTGAGCAACGGTGTCAATGTCCTGGTTGACAAACCGCTGGCGACCACAGTAAAGGGCTGTCGGAACATTATCAGTGCCGCTGAAAAGGCCGGCAAGGTTATCATGCTGGGCTTCAATCTCCGCCATCATGCAGTTCTGAAAAAACTTAAAAAACTTATCTCTGAAGGTGTACTGGGCCGGGTCTTCCTTGTTGAAAACCGTGAGTTCTATGACGGAGGGCGTACATATATGTCTCGATGGAACCGTCTTTACTCAAAGGGGGGAGGCCTCTGGATTCATAAGGGGAGTCATGATTTTGACATTTTCAACTGGCTGCTGGATTTTCCGAAACCGGTCAAGGTCAGTGCTTTTGCCGGGGTTGATGTCTTCAATCCACAGCATATCCCATTTGCGGTAAAACCAGGCGTGCCGGTAGGCCCAACCTGCCACCAATGTCCTTACGCGGAGATTTGTCCGGACATCTACAAGATTGACGATATCCAGAACAGCTCCTGGGGAGATCGTGCGGTTGCCGTAGATGGCTATTCTAAAGACCTTTGCATGTACACTTCCGACAAAGACACCCATGATAACGGCATTGCGATCGTTGAATATGAAAACGGTGCCAAAGCCAGCCACTTGGAATGCTTTGTCACCTCGATGAGTGACAGACTCTATACAGTTTGTGGTGATCTCGGACAGGCCGAAGTCAGTCTGGAAAAAAGGATTATCACTATCCGTCCGCGCTGGAGCCAGGAAGTTGTAACGCACTTCATTCCTGATGTGCAGGGTGGGCACGGTGGAGCCGATCCGATGTTGATAGATGCCTTTTTCAAAGTGCTCAAAGGTGAGGAGAAAAACACTTCAACAACTGAACACGGCATGTGGTCAACAGCCATCGGGCAGGCTGCGGAAATATCCCGCCGCGAAGAACGCACCGTGAAAGTAGCCGAACTGTTCAACTAATTCAGGGATCAAGTCACCATTGGAATTGATTGCCAATTAATCAGACGTATAGGAAATTCAAAGTTTCCAATAGATTCCAAGTGTCCGAGTGGCCAAGTGTCCGAGTTATGAAGGAGAAAGACACAACTAGGGTTTTGAACAACATGTTCGGTATTTGGTATTTTTCAAAACTTTGTGCCTTTGTATCTCTGTAACTATTTTTAAAAGTTGCGGCCCTTCCTGCCCCGTCGAATGACTGGGTGGCCGCCTAATTTGAAGCAATTTGGGATTTGTTGGTAGTTAATCCGCCAGAGGCGGATTAATACCGCAAGGGCTGTGCGTTCAGGGCACTTTGAGGAATAATGTGGCGCTGAGGATGAATCCGGAGAGGATTATGATTAAAGCTGTGACTACAAGGGGAGGAGCGAGTTCCCTGTAGTCGACATAACGCGGCTGTTCAATGCTGGTCTTTTCAAGTTTGTCTATCTCATCCATGGTTTTTTGAAGGCCCTCGGCGTCTGATGCGGTAAAGTATCTTCCTCCGGTCGTGCCGGCTATGTCTTTGAGGAGTTTTTCATCAAACTCATCTTTTAAGGGGACAAGTTGCTTTCCCATAAATCCGTCCTGGATGATGAATGCGTTTTTGCTGCCGATGCCTACGGTGTAGGTGATGACGTCAAAAGTTTTTGCGAGTTTCGCAGCCTGGATAGGTGTTATCTGGGCATTCACATTGTTCTTTCCATCGGTGAACAGGACGACTACTTTCCGCTTTGAGTCGCAGCTTTTTAGACGGTTGACTGCGCTGGAGATAGGGCCTGCGATTCCGGTGGAGTCACCGATTATTCCGGGCTGAAGCTTTTCCAGATGCGCGAAAAGCCAGGCATGGTCGAGTGTGGGGGGACATGCGACATAGGGCAGGGGGGCGAAGGCGACAAGCCCTATCCTGTCATTAGGCCTTTTCTCAATGAATTTTTTAATCTCCTCTTTCGCTATGTCTATCCGGGGTTTCAATTTCCCTGAATTGATGGCTGCCGCCACATCCCTTCCGCTTGTGTATTTTTCAGGGATGTCAATCGACTGCATGCTTCCTGAAACATCTATCACAAGCATTATATCTATTCCTTCAGCCCGCTGTTTTAGTTCCTCAATCCCCTTCTGCGGCCGAGACAACGCCAGAATCAGTATTGCTGTGGCGATAGCATAAAGAATCAGTGGAATATTTGAGCGAAGATTAAACCCGTTTGGGCCACTTCCCGAGACAAAAGGTTTTACCGATGATATGATTACGGTGGGATTCTTTCTTTTCAGAGCGTAGAGAAGCAACCCGATCAGAGGGATATACAGAAGCAGCATCCATGGATATGCGAAATTCATTTTGGCTCCTCTGTCGGTTTTGTTGTTTTGACAAGGATTTCCGCCTTGTTTATGGCATTTCCAATGACAGCGGCGTCTGCGGGGAGTTTTGCGAATTTCACAAGGTCGGAAGCTGTCATGAATTCCTTCAGGAAATCTTTATCCTCCGTTTTCAAAGGGCTTTTTTCGCGTTTTAAATCCTCGAGGAACTCGGTGCTAGTCTGTGTCGGCGCATGCAGTGAGAACCTTTTTTCAAGATAAGTCCGTATGATATCGGAAAGCCTGAAGACGCATACCACTGGAGTCACCCTGTTCTCATTGAGTTGAAGACGGAGTGCGTTGAATTCAGCGAGTGCGATATCCCATGGGGGGATTACATTCTCTAAGTCCTTGTTGCTTTTTTTCCGTTTCAGGAAAAAAAGTATGACCATTATAATTGCCAGGAGGATGATCGAGGAAATTATGAACAGCCTGTCGGTTAAGATTTTTTTGGTTATGTTGCCGGCTACCGCCAGTTCCGGTGATTTTCCGGTATCAATTGGTCCGGCTTCAAATGAGGGGATAGAAGCTGCGATTTCTTTCTGATCATCTCCGGGGCTGGTCGGATTGAGCTCAATATTTATTCTCCCTTCCTCTATTTTACCGTTGGCATAAGGCTGGACTTTAACTGAAATACTCCAAGTCCAAAAACCCCATCCAATCCTGTGGATAGCTATTACAGCATCGTCAACAGTCTGAGAACCTTTGCCTGGAGTAGCTGAAGCGTTTACAGGATGCCGGGTCCACGGACATTTGAGATTTGCATTGGCTAAAACAATATCGCCAAGTTTTATGTCTTTTGGAGGAATGAGCGAAAATACTGGTGCTGCGGTTGACTGGTGGGAGTTTCTGAGTTGGTAATACTTGAAAACCGAAACTGCGAATATCGCAATTATCGCTGCCCCGACAATTCCCAGAAAAATCCTCAGATTTTTTTTCCAGTTCTGTTTCATGTTAAATTCTTTATCCTATAAAAATTTTTATCTTTTCAGATGCTCTCTCTGCCGGAAAAACTTCACAAGCGGTTTCACAAAGTCCCCACCGCATCTGATGTCAATCAGATCCACTTTTGCGCGTTTGAATACGGTCTCGTTAGCCTGTTGGATATTTTGGGAGCGTCTGGTAAATCCCTCGGAAAATGCTTGGCCGGGAAGGAATAAATCAATCGTTTTGCCGTTTTCTGAATCTTCCAGCGATATCGTTGATGTGCCGGGCCATTTGATTTCGGCCGGATCAAGAATCCTGACCGCAATCACATCGTGGCGCTTGTTTGCAATCATTAGCCGTTTTGAAAAATCCTTATCGTCCATGAAATCACTGATCAGGAATATTACGGCCCTTTTATTGAGCAGGTGCATGAGACTGTTGAGGGATGCGGCTATATCTGTCCCTTTTTCCTTTGACTTTCTGGCAAGGAGTTCGCGTATCAATCTCAGCCCATGGGTTTTGCCTGCGCGGGGAGGAAGATAAAGCTCATTTCTGTCGGTGAATATGAGTAGTCCGACCTTATCATTGTTGCGGATTGCACTGAAGGCAAGAAGGGAAGCGATTTCTATGGCGTGTTCATTCTTTGATTTGTTCTTGCTGCCGAACGCGGTTGAGGCGGAAGCGTCTATCGCGAGCATTACAGTTAGTTCTCGTTCCTCAATATATTTCTTGATGAACGGGGAGCCCATTCTGGCGGTGACATTCCAGTCAATGTCCCTGACATCATCTTCCGGGGTGTATTCACGCACTTCGTCGAACTCTATTCCACGCCCCTTGAATACGCTGTGATAGGCGCCGGCGGTAATGTCATCTACGATTCGCCGAGTCCGTATCTCGATCCTTCTGACCTGCGCAATTATGTCTTTTGTGTTAATCATTCTGTTCAGCTTCTATGTTTTTCAATTCCCAATTCCCAATTCGTAATTCGTAATTCGTAATTCGTAATTCGTAATTCGTAATTCGTAATTCGT
>CAZION010000097.1:0-25107 GCA_964540865.1 uncultured Victivallis sp. | reverse complement strand
GTTGGGTGTTGGGTGTTGGGTGTTGGGTGTTGGGTGTTGGGTGTTGGGTGTTGGGTGTTGGGTGTTCAAATCCGAACCGATCTCATCCTTTCTCAACGGCAAGCGGCTTCAACCTGTGAGTCACATCCACCAGATCCTTCTGTTCGTCCATTACAGAATTAATGTCCTTGTAGGCCATGGGGGATTCATCAAGAAACTTCTCTGAGCAATTGAAGACGACGCCCTGCATGGATTTGCGGAACTGCTCCATGCTGAAAGTCTTTGTTGCGGCATTCCGCCCCATTATGCGGCCTGCACCGTGGCTGCAGCTTGAAAATGCCTCTTTATTCCCTTTGCCTTTCACGATATAGCTTGAAGTCCCCATGCTGCCGGGGATAATTCCGATATTGCCGGAGGTTGCACAAGTCGCACCTTTCCTGTGAACCCAGACTTTTTCTCCGAAGTGCTCTTCGAGTGCGGCGTAATTGTGGTGGATATTTATCTTCTCCACCGTGTGTGGAATTTTCCCGATAATCTTCTTTAAGGATTCCGAGATCTGTTTAAGCATGCATTCCCGGTTTAGATAGGAAAAATCCATGCAGAAGTTCAAGAGGGCGAAATATTCATGGCCTTCGTCGGAGTCTATCGGCAGGAAAGCCAGATCCGGCGCCGGAAGCTTTATATTGTGACGGATATTCAGCTCTTTCGCTATCCTGTTGAACTTGTCGCAGACGCATTTCCCGATGTTCCTGCTTCCGCTGTGGAGCATGAACCACATGTATCCCTCCTCATCCGCCTGCATCTCGATGAAATGGTTTCCGCTTCCCAGTGTGCCGAGCTGTTCTGCTACGGCCTCGAAAGAGACAAGACCGGTCCCGTCTTTCAAGTTCCTTATTTCGTGTTTATGTTTGTCAATAAGCTCTTTTGCCTCTTTCTTATAGACTGAACTGTCCTTCTGATGTTTCATCCCCATTGGAACACGACTGCGGATTTCGCGCATTACCTGTATCATGTCCTCCCGGGACAGCCAGTCGGCCTTGAAGTCAAACTTGTTCGCCATCATGCCGCAGGCTATGTCCACCCCGACCATGTTCGGTGAAATTGCATCTTTAAGGGCCGCTACCCCCCCTATGGGCATCCCATAACCTGGATGGAGGTCCGGCATCAAGGCGACATGTCCTACAATTGCGGGATGGTTGCTCACATTGAGAGCCTGTTCCAATGCGGAAGGTTCAGGGTTGCCGCACCAGTTTTTTATTGGAACCTTCTGTCTCTCTCTATTGAATATGATGTTCATGATTTTTGTTTCTTCATTGATAGATTGCAGATCACCGCGCCTGCAATGACAAGTGCGCAGGCGATCCACACACCCATCACAAGCGTCACCCCAAGATAAAGCCCCGTCAGGATTGTCGAGAAAATAGGTGAAAGATAGGCGAATGAAGTCACTAGGATTATATTGCCTTTGCGCATTGCCGTATCCCATAGGATATATGAGATGACGCATGGGAAAAGCGACAGTATTGAAATTTCAATGACAGTCTTCCCATCCCAGGCAGACTTTTCTTGAAAGATCAAAGCCAGTATTTCCAGCATAAGTCCGCTGACAATCAATAGAAGGGGGACTGTAAGTTTATTTGACAGTCTTTTCATACTGCTTGCCAGATTTGAATAGAGGCTCCATAAAACCGCAGCCCCAAGGGCGAAAAGATAGGCCGGGTAATTCGATTTTATATTCATCAGTGTGTTCTGGATGCTGAAAACCTCCTTGTTCATTGAGGCGTTAACTAGAACAATTCCTGAAAGCGAAATCATTATTCCTAGAATCAGCCATGGACTGGCCCTGTTCTTCAGTATGGGGATTGAAAATATAAGAATGAAAGTTGGCCAGAGATAGTTTATAAGTCCAACTTCAACAATCTGCTGCCTGCTGGTCGCCAGTCCAATTGCCGCATACAGGCATATGGTGTAAAAGACGAATGGTGCTCCGCAAAACAGGAGATACCGGGAAGAAAATTTTGCCAGGGTCCGGAACCGTGAACGATAGGTGACCGCATAATATAGGACAGCCAGCATCCCGCCGAAGAGACAGGCCAGCCCGGCAGTATTGAACATCCCCAGTTTCTCTGTCAGGCTCCGGGAAAGCGGAATTGACATCGACCAGAAAATAATAGCTAAAAATCCACCTGCAGTACTCATCTGTTTTTCGACCCACCCATGAATAATAAAAAAGAAGTAAAAGAACAAGTACCTCTTCAATTATGATTTTCAATGTGAAAGAAAGCCGCAGTCAGGAATAGGTGTTGCTTGTTTGAAATACGGTTTTTAGGAGGTAGTTTTCAATCAGATGGAGCTGATTGCAAAACTCCTGTTTTGCGGGAAGTCAGGAGACATCCGACACGGCGGACAGACTACTTTTGAAATTGGAGCAAGGTTTTTAATCAAATAATATGAGTGAGCCTTCAATGTTCATTCGAGCGCTTATGGCCTTTTTGATCCTGCCGTGCGTAGTTGGCGGATTAATTCCAATTATTCTGGCATCTGTTGATCCCTGGCGCGTGCATGGTTTTATTTCCTGTGGAATTCCTGTTGCTGGCCTGGGTCTGCTTGTGTTGCTATGGTGTGTCCGGGATTTCTACGTATCCGGAAAGGGCACCCTTGCACCCTGGGATCCGCCAAAACATCTTGTAATAGTCGGACTTTACCGTTACTCGCGGAACCCGATGTACATAGGCGTGTTGACTTTGATTGGCGGATGGGCTCTTCTTTCCGGTTCGCCTTTGCTTGCCTGCTATCTGTTTCTTTTTAGCGTTATTTTCCATTTGCGAGTTATTTGCTTCGAAGAACCGTGGCTGTCAAAAACATTCGGTGTTGATTGGACCTCATATTGTGCCGTCACACCCAGATGGCTGCCGGGACTCGGCGTTAAAGGTCAATTGCCCCACAAATGAGCCGATTGCAGAACCTATCCGCCGCGGTGGTCGCAGTTGTATCAATAAGAAACTTCCGCATTTCCCTTAGTGTCTTTGTGCCTTGGTGGTGATTCTTTTGTATTGCTGGCGGATCCCGCCTTAGATTTCGTGTTTAATTTTAAAATGTCCGCTTGATTTTCAAATATTGCTGATTATTATATAAGCCTTTCAGATGCGAGCGTAGCTCAGCGGTAGAGCGTCACGTTGCCAACGTGAATGTCGTGGGTTCAATTCCCATCGCTCGCTCCAATTCTCTGCCTTGATTTCCTTAATCTTCTTAGGGGAAATGCTTTTTAAATCTCAAAACACCTTATCATCATTTTATAATGCTTTATCAACGTTTAAAAATCATAAAGCTATCATAAAGCCATCATTCTGTTTGAGGCCAACTACCCTATGGGGCAGTTTTGTCGTCCAATTTCAAACTATATATCAAGCCTCCCTGCATCCCCTCTCAAATATCCCTAATATTTATCTTTTAACATCATGTTGCTTAATTACTTCCACCTGTTTGAGATAGTTCCTGACAAAAACATTCATTGCGTCATAAGCCTGCCTGATCTGCCAGTCAGACATGTTCTTCCTCTGGTTGAACTTCGCAATGAAGCCTGTCATGCTGTCCCTTGTGATGCCGCTTATCTTGTTTCCGCAATGCTCGGAGAACTGCCTTACCCATTCCACGTAATACGAAATCTGGTTCTCCTTCACAAGCCTGTGCTCCTTGAGGAACGATTCAAAGGACTGATAGTCCTTGGTCTTCATGTTTCATCCTTTCGCTTTTCAAGTTGTTGATGGCGTGAATGATAACTCCTCCTGTTCCCTTTTGTTTTTCAATATGCGAAAATCTTCTTGAGATTCTTGAGGCTAAACAGAGGTTTGTGGTGATTGAAAATAAAGTGCATCAGGGAACAGGATTGATTTTAACAATTATGAGGCTAGATTTAGGGACGTGATTGTGACATGTTGTCCCCATCACCCGTTTTTGACCAGCAAATGGGGAAATACCCATAATAAGAAGTTACACAAATAAAGAAAGTACTCAGGTGTTTAATTTATTTAAGTCCAAAGGCACAAAAGAAGAAATATTCTGGAATTGGGTATCGGAGAATATTAATAAAATAAAAGAAATAAAAACTGGGCATGAACCCATATATCAAAAAGTTAATCAAAAACTAAAAAAGTATCATAATGGGTTAGTATTTGAGCTTCAGGTTGGAGGTAATGAAATAATAATTTCAGCTGATGGAAATAAGAAATATTTTGATGATGTAAAAAAATTATGTTCCTTCGCACCCCAAAGTGACAATTTCAAAGTTGTTCCATTTCGACCTCCTCAGGGATTTTTTTCACTAAACTACAACGGAATTAAAGTGAACCACGAAGATGTCTTTTTTGAGTTCGAAAAAAACAACGGGTATTTTGATCTAAAGATTTACCATAAAGATTATACAGAAGAAAATAAAAATAATATTGGCGGAGCAATCTTTATAGTTTTAGATCATGGTATCGGCGAATATAATGTCGAAACAAAACTTAGACATATTGAATTTCATCAACTAAGCAACCAACCAAATCTCAAGAAAATAAGCGAACTTAAAGAAATAATTGAAGCAGTGTAACTATCGGCTACTCCTGACAGCTTTCAGCTGCCAGGAGAGCCTAGGCGTTGGAAGTAATCCATGAAAAAAGCAATATTTATCTTATGTTCAGCATCATGATATCTGGTTGCTCCAGAGAATCACTGCTTTGCGGAGATGCAGGTATCTCGATGAACAGTGGGATAAGCGAAGATGAAGGCATCTTGAAATTGACCGGAGTAGTATCGTTCAGAAATGCTACTGACGGCGTTAATGAAATAGTCATGCATATTAAGAATAATACCAATCATGTCCTTTGGGTTCCAGGTTCTGATGGAGACAGAGGGCAGATTGATTGCGAATCAGTCAATTTGTCAGTAGTGGATCAAGATGGCTTTCCCAGAAAGAGTTTGCATTCTGATCATGGTCTGTGTCAATTCCCAGGCATGTATACGAGGTTGAAGCCAGGGGGATCATGCGTGTATGTTTACAAGATGCCGAATGATTTCAGTGGAAACATAAAATTTTCAGTATGGACTCCATGGCGTACAGAAAAAGGCGAGATGATTGACTTGGAAACAAAGAAGTCGGCGCTTAAAGACGGCGATCGATTGATTGAAAAAGTTGAGGGGATTGGATTATTAAAATAAATTAACTTCCAACATGATTTGGTGCTGGCAACTTCGCTTCGCTTGTTGCCAGACCATGGGACGTTCGATATAAGAAAAATGATTTATTGTAAAGATCAATTTCTGAAATGAAATCAGCAAGAAATAAAACAACTTCTGGATTCCATGCATATCTTATTGCTATTGCCGTTGTTTCATCATACTTTTTGATGTGCATACTCGGCGAGAAATTGGATAATGATATCCTAATCACAGGATTGTCGGTATTGCCAACAGTAATTGCTATTGTATTTGTCTTAATAAGAAACAAAAGAAAAGTATCGAACCAGACGCCTTCAGGTAATCCGGCTCCGCCGTCTTCCTGAGGGCTTAGGCGTTATCACCAAGAATTGGAATGATTGAATCGGCACATTTATTATGATATATTCAGGATAAATTGAGGAGATTATTTATGGTTACACAAACATTGAAAATATTTGAGGCGGCCGATAAGCTTCCGCCTATAGAGAAAATCGAGCTCATTGAACATCTTTTTTTCTCCCTTGGTTCAAAAAGTGAAAGGGAAAGAATAGACAAGCTCTGGGCTGATGAGGCTGAAGACAGGTTGTCGGCGTACGAACGAGGTGAAATGAAATCCGTTCCGGCCAAAGAAGTTTTCAGAAGATTGGAATCAAAAAGAAAATGATGAGAATTGAATTCCTTGAAGCCGCTGAAATTGATCTGGCCGAAACTTTCGCATACTACAACGTGACGCAGGCTAATCTGGGTTATGAATTTCTTGATGAGTTTAAAAGAACCTTAATAAGAATCATGGACTTTCCTGACGCATGGCCTGCCATCTCAAAAAGAACCAGAAGATGTCAGACAAATAGATTTCCTTACGGGGTCATTTACAGAAGTAGTGCTGAGGTTCTTCTTGTCATCGCAGTAATGCACCTACATTCCGAACCTGAAAAATGGAAGAAAAGAATTAAACCAGGATGACAATCCCGCTTCAGGTAATCCGGTTCCGCCGGATACCGGTTCTTGCGATGCGAAGGCTACATGAGGTATCTGCTCAGCGAGAAGGAAGTTGCAGATGACTTGTTGTCCCCATCGTCCGTTTTTGACCGGCAAATGCCCATAATAAGAAGCTAAGAATCGAAAATTAATTGATCCGGATTCGAAGAACAAAAAGAAAGCTATACCACGAAGATCCTGGAGCAGCTACGCCGCAACAAAAAGATTTAAACCACAGAACACACTGAATACACAGAAAGACATAACCACGAAACACACGAATGACACGAAAAATACATTCGTGTACTTCGCCTCTTCGTGGTGAAAAAATCTCTGTGGCTCCGTGCCTTTGTGAGAGAATAAAGAATTTAAAATTCTAACCATGCTGGGTGCTGGCAACTTCGCTTCACTCGTCGCTAGAGCAAGAGGCGTTCAACAAAATAGCTACCCAGATATCTCCATGCTGCATTTCATCCTGTCTTTAAAACCATAAAGCATACATATTGTCCATATTGAATGTGTTTTCGAATGTGCTATTTTCTATAACTTTCGGAATTTTATGCAAACATAAGGAGAATCATAATGAATAAGCAGATCAGGCTGGCGCTTATAGGCGCAGGAAACAGGGGACAGGGGATTTTCGGACAGTATGCACTGGATATGCCGCACCGCGCGAAATTTACCGCAGTTGTCGAGCCGGACCAGGCGAAACGCGATTTATTTGCAAGCAACCACAAAATCTCAAAGGAAAGAATATTTGCCGATTACGATGCTTTTTTCAAAGCCGATCTAAAGGATATTGACGGCGTTGTGATCGCCACCCAGGAAGACCATCGCATACCCCCGGTCTTGAAATCAATGGAAAAAGGATATCAGATCCTGGTTGAGAAACCTTTATGCACCAATGCCTCTGACCTTATCAGGCTCTATGATGCGTCAAAAGATTACAAGGGCGTCCTGATTGTATGCCATCAGATGCGCCTGACCCCGCGTTATCGTACGATCAAAAATCTTGTTGATTCCGGGAAATATGGCAAAATCGTCTGCATCCAGCACAGCGAAAATCTTTCCTACTCGCATATGGCTCACTCATTTGTCCGTGGTTTCTTCAATTCATCAAAACTCACGCCCATGCTGTTGGCGAAATCCTGCCATGACATGGATATGCTTTCCTATATAGTGGGGAAGAAAGCCGAGAAAATAGCATCATTCGGTTCCCTGAAATATTTCCGCAAGGAAAACTGCCCGGCAGGAGCACCGAAGTTCTGTCTGGAAGGTTGCAAACATTATCATTCCTGTCCATACCATGTGCTGAAACTGTATTTTGAACCGGATACGGATCCGGCTTTCCTGCGGCAGATGGGTGTCATAAAAGACAAGGATCAACTGCGCGAACTCCTGATGAAAAACAGGTTCGGCAGATGTGTTTTTCAGACGGACAATGATGTCGTTGACAACCAGACGGTGCAGATTGAATTCGAGGACGGCATCCACGTCTCGTTCACCATGTGCGGACACAACGGACTGGAACGACGCATGACAAAAATCAGCATGACCAACGGTGAGATAGATTACGACGGGATCACCGGCCTAATCAAAACATATTCATTTGAGCCGCTTCTTGAGGAAACTATCAAAGTCAATGCCAGCGGGACTCACGGCGGCGGCGACCGGGCGATCATGGACAACTTCATTGATGCCATTGAATCCGGAGACAAGTCGATTCTCTTCACGCCGATAAAGGACTCGCTCGACGGTCATCTTATGGTCTTCGCAGCGGAGGAATCCAGGAAGTCAGGGACAGTTGTCGATATGAAGAAATACGAGTCGTCGATTCGGAGCGCCAAGAAATAATTAATTCCTAAATTACAATAGATAAAAAAAAGACGGGTCCAAGACCCGTCTTTTTTATTTAATTTTCGAAAGTGCCGTTTCCCGGTTCGGGAAATGGCTAGAATTATACCGCGAGACTTTTCAGTTTATCAAAGGACATCTTGGCGCTTTCAAGGGCAGGGCGTTTGCATGCATCCTGCTCTACGATAATCCATCTTGCGCCTGCATTGAGGGCGGTCGGGATGATTGTTTTCACATCCAGGCATCCCTGTCCGACTTCGGCAAATGAGCCGTCGGCTTTATCCATATCCTTCATGTGCAGCTGCGGAACTCTTCCGGCGAACTTGTTGATATAGGATACGGGATCCTGTCCGCCCTTTTTAATCCAGTAGGTGTCAAGCTCGAACTGGATCATGGAAATGCGTGAAAGTATTTTGTCCTGGGCGGAAACCCCGTTCTCGACAACTATTTCCTGGGCGTGATTGTGATAGGTGAAAATGAAGCCCTTCGAGTAAGCTACGGCTGCAGCCTGAACCATCTTGTCGGTTGTAGCTGTCCAGTCCTTGTTGACTTCGCCGCAGAGGCTTGTCGTCAGGAACGAGGAATTTATCGCAGAGGCGTATTCATATGATGCGCTTTTAGGGTTGAGGATATCGTCAAGTGAGACATGCATTCCTGCAGTCTGCAATCCGACGGAATGCAGGAACCCGGCGAGAGCCTTCGGGCTCATTTCACCGTATATCCCGGCGAATTCCACTCCATCATATCCGATTTCAGCAAGCTTCTTGAGCGTTCCCTTGAAATCACTTTTCAATGCGTCGCGAACGGTGTAAAGCTGAATACCGATTTTTAAATCTGCCATTTCAAAACTCCTTGTTTAATTTTTTTTACTCTACATCTAGATTTTTATTTTTCCATAAGAAGGATTTTTTTGATTTGGCTGGAATATTAAACTGCAAACGTATTGTTTTTTGGAAAAGACTTGAAATATGCGCATTATTTATTATAATTGTTATAATATAATAATTATAAACAATGCTGCAGATGAGTTCTGGGCGGAAACGGACAGTCAGGAATACTTATGAAACATGACAACGGCAACCAGTCGATCATACAGTACCGTGAACCGGTATACAGGCAAGTCCTTGCGCACATGCGCAGGCTGATCAGTTCAGGGACTTTTCCGCCTGGAATTAAGTTCCCGACCAATCATGAGCTTGCTAAGACACTGGGCGTACCTGTGTCGACAGTTAACATGGCCGTTCGCCCCTTGGTCAAGGAAGGCCTGCTGCTGCGCCGTCAGGGCGTTGGGACTTTCGTTGCCAGACGAAACGTAAATCCGCATAGGATCGGCATATATTTCCCAGCCGATGTCTTTGCCAACTCTATGAACATATTTGCCCATGGGGTCTACAGGCAACTTGCGGAAAAGCTGGAGAAACGGGGAATTGAGCACAGGATATTAATCGATCCTAGGTCGCCAGCAAAGCTAGGCGAGACGTGGGGCGAGTTGAAAGAGGAAATACTGCGGGGCGAAATTGACGGTCTGATTGTCCCGGTTATAAATTACAGGCTCTGGGACTGGCTGGGAAAGCTTCCCGTGCCGACCGCCTGTGTATCTTCCGGGAACATGCCCAACAAAGTGTATTACGACTTTAAATCACTGATTGATTTAAGTCTTGGCGCCCTGTCCAAAGCAGGCCGCAGGCGCATTGCATTATTGTCACCTTTCAAAAGCAACGAGCCTCCCAATCCCGACGGAACAAAGCACTGGAGTGCGTTGTTCATGGATTACCTCTGTGAAAAATCCGAAAGACTTGATATGGAAGTGCTGACTGGATTTGATGAGGGCGGTGGATTCCCCTTAACTACGGAGAGCTCCGCATACGAGGGATTTAAGCGGATGTGGGGCAGGAAATCCAAACGGCCCGACGGCGTAATTGTAATGCCTGACTCCATTGCCAGGGGAGTTGTTGCCGCAGCTTTGGAGAAACGAGTTCATATCCCGGATGAGTTGATGTTTGTTTTTGTTAAGAATGCAGAGCTAGACCTGGTCTGTCCGTTTCCGGCCGTATTTGTGACGGGCAGCCTCTCGGAGTTTGCAGAATCTCTGATCAAGCTCGTTGAAACCCAAAGGGACGGACAAAAACCGGAACCTGTTTTTATACGGCACCGTATCGAGAATCATGGAGCTTGATTTGTCAAGAATGGAAGATATGAAAGACATATTTTTAGATCCCGAAAATACTATATGTACGGGGAGTTGAATTTTTAATATGGAGATGGAACATGCAATCAGTTAATTTTAATTCGGCGTTCGATTTCGCCGCAATGGAAGGACGGAAACGGAAGTTTTTCGAGTTCATCAGATCGCAAAGGCTGGTCTGGTTCAATGAATATGGCTTATACAGGCCTGAGACGGAAAACGACCAGCGGATCACCTTTTGGATATTGCCTGCGCTGATATCCTCCCCGGATCCTGCCGTTCAGGAATGGGCCAGGTACTTTTACATCTCCAATCCCTGCTGGGACGGATACAACGTATTCACTTCCTCTGCGATATCCGCAAATCTTGTCCGCGAACGGAAGATGCTGACCCCTGAACTTATCCGCAAGTCGGAAGATCATCTGTCAAAATTTACATTTACGGATGACGGCCGAGTTCCCTGCGCCGGGGTTTACGACTACATGTTCCATGGATACAATGACAATATGCCGGCAATGGCGACTAGGCAGATGATATTTGCCGGAGAAGCTCTCGGGCGGAAGGATTTCCTTGACCATGGCCTTTTCAACCTGGAAGGGCTCTGTGCGCATCTCCAGCGGCGGGGCATGATTACGGAACACACAAGCGGCACTTATTCACCGATTACACTGACAATGATGATGGATATAGCCGAATGCTCTGTTACCAAAGAAGCCCGGGAGATGGCGCTTGGCTGCGCCAGCCGCATCATTCTTGACCTGTTTGGACACTTCCATCAGACCAGCGGTGCCCTTGGCGGTGTACAGAGCCGCGCATACAGCGTAGATCTTGTCGCTTCAATTTCCACTGTGAACGCATTGTTCTGGTATCTGACCGGGCATCCTCTTCTTGTCGATCCTGTAGACGCTCTTTCCGATACTCAGTTCGATGGAGTCATGCACCATGGAGGTTGCCGCGCCTTTAACGGCGCCGCTTTCACAGAATTGTTTTCGCCGTCTTACAGGTCGCTGGATTCCAAGCTGATTGAATTTGCAAGATCGGTCAGACCTGCCGAATATGAGGTTTCCGCAACCACCGATTACGGTTCAAAGGTTCATAGCGGCAACACCCTGGCGGCGTCAGCGATCACCAGGTCATACCACCGTAAATCATGGTGCCTTTCGTCAATCGATTTCGGTGCGGCCTGGTCCGGACAGAAGACTTGCCTGCAAGGCACAGTGACAACGAGGGCGACGCCTTCATCGTGGCGTGACAGGATCAATTTCTGGGAGTATCTCAGCTCCGGACATGACTACGGCGAACAAGTCCCGAATTATCGTGGAGTGCCGGCTGAAACGGATAATGTCGATAATTGTGGGGAGTTCCGCACCCTCCAGAAAAAAGGCACGGCAATGTCTCTGGGACTCATAGCTCCACGCCTTGCAGATATGGAGCTGACAACTTTGACATATGGCTTGATCTTTGCGACCTACCTTAAAATGCCTGATGAGATTTTTGAAAACGATACGCCCCTATCCGCATGGAAGGGTGAGGCGAAGTCGGGTTCCTGGCAGTTCTTGCGTTTCGGCCAGGCCTATGTAGGCCTCCGGATGCTGGGCATTACCGGAGCAGACGGCCTATGTGACGGGAAGACAGTCCTGCCACAGCGTGTTATCCGAAATAAATATCTCAGGTTGGAAATCCCGTTGATTGCAAATCAGAAAACTAAGATGACGTCATCCTTCCGGGACTGGAGCAATTTCGGGTGCGTCATTGAGGTTGCTGATCAGGAGGAGTGCGGGTCATTCGCAGAGTTCCGGAAGCAGTGCCGGTCTGGAATATGGGAGTATTACCAGCAGTTCGACAGGAACGCGCGTTACCAGGGGCGCAACGCTGAATTGCAGATTTCCGATTCCCCTGCCGACGGTTCGGTTAAATTCATGGCTGTTGACGGACTTGTACCTAAGGCCCCAAATCTATTTGAGGCGACAGGGCTTGATCCTGAAATTGTCAGATTGTTACCCGACGGCCGCCATGTAAAGGCGAGACGTCTTCTGTATGTTCCAGACTCTGCCGGATCTCCATATGCAACGTATAAAGGCCGGGTCTTGGCGGATAGATAAATATAAAAAACAACCACTAAATACACGAAAAACAGGAATATGGCGGAGGCGTATGAGCAGGAAAAATGAGGAAGTATTTACATTAGCTGGCGCAGATATTGTCGTATCCGTGAAAGCCTCTGAAACCGAACTGTATGCGGCCGGGGAACTGGAGCGATACATGTTCCAGCTCACAGGAAAGCTTTCCCCCCGGTCATGCAAATTGCCGGATGAAGGTGTGGCGATTGTGTTCGATCCTGAAACAGCTTCAAGGCTGGGAATAAAATCCAACTGCGGGAAAATGAATGATCAGGGATATCGGTTGCTTGCCGTAAAAAAGGGGAACCTCCGTTGTATCGTGATCTCCGCAGGCTCACCGGCCGGAGTTCTCTACGGGGTCTATGGTCTTCTGGAAAGCCTCGGCATGGGGTTCTACGCAGGCGGTGACACTTATCCTGACCTGCCGGCAGCAGCCGAAATTCCGGCAACACTCGATGTTGCAGAACAGCCGGAATTCAAAATGCGCGGGAACATGCTCCACTACAACTTCCTCTGCGGCCCGACAAACTGGGGGCTGGATGACTATAAATTCTATTTCGGCCAGCTTTCCCGTATGCGCTGCAATATTCTTCTCATGCACTGGTATGACGGGGAGCCCGGCGCTGCATATGAGGTGGACGGCGAGTATCTGGCTGGAGGAGGCACTCCGAATTCACTCACAAAACACTGGGGCGCAAAGGCCTCACTCCGCACTTCAGAATTCTCCTTTGGCATCGGCAGTTATTACGACGAGGAGATTTTTTCGAGTCCGATGGGTGAAGACATTCCGGATCTCATGACTGAAGTCAAACGCAGTGAAAAAGTTTTCAGTGAAGCTGTGAGCTATGCCCGCGTGATGGCTGTAAACGTAGCCGCCGGTTTCGAGGCGCCGCGTGGTGATCCGACTGTCCCGCTGGAACAATCAAGATTCAAGGCGCGGATAAGGCAGTTCCTCCTGCGAAATCCGCAAATCACCCATTTTGCATTGTGGCAGCACGAGAGCGGCGGCTGTGTCGGAAGCGAAGCTCCTCTTGCGGGTTCGACGGCATCTGCACTTATGGAAAAACAGCATCCTGTTTTCGCCTTTCTCGGCAATGAACAACGAGTGTGGGAGGCGATCCGTTTCGGCGCTTTCGCACAGATCGCCCTGGAAGTACTGAACGAAATTGCACCGCATCTGCCGCTTGTGCTGGTTGGATGGGGAGGTGATCTCTGGATGCAGTTCGCAGACTACTGTCTCGCCTATGACAAGATGTTCCCGGCGAAAGTGATTTTCACCTGCCATGACAATATTGATGCATCAATGGGGCCGAATGTGAGTTCTCCATGGGGTAGCTTGCCTCCTGCGCGTGAACGCTGGGCCATGCCATGGGTCGAAGGGGACATCGAAGCCTGCGATATCCGTCATCCGAACGTTGAGTCTCTCGGCAGTCTTGCGCCGGACGCATTGAAAAAAGGATGTCAGGGATTGTTGACCCTCCAATGGCGTACACGCGATGTCGAGGAGGAAACCGGTTTCATTGCCAGATACGCCTGGGATACCTCACTGACCCCGGAAAAATTCTATCGCGATTTTGCCAGGCACGCTTTCGGACCTGAACAGGAAGAGAGAGCAGCCCGCCATATCGGGACTCTTCAGCGTCTCGGCTCACGCTGGGCCGGCGTCCGCGGCCCTTTCGAGTGCAGCACCATGCGCTGGACAGGCGTCATACCGCATTATCCTTTTGAAGTGGATTCAAAAACACCCGGCTATCTGATTCCGATGGCGGAAAAAGCCGTTAAGTCATTGGCGGAAAAAACCGCTGCTAAAGATTCTGAAGCGGCATTTCACCTGATACAGGACAAGAAAAATGAAGCCCCTGCAGAGTATGATTACAGCCGTCCGGGAGTTAAGGAGATGCAGTCTGCATTGGTCTCGCTGCAGAAGATGGACAGCATGAAGATGACAGAAGAAAGCATGAGGAAGATGCTGAAGGAGATTGAGGAGAAAATATTTGACATCAGGCCGACTCTGGTGGCCTTTGGGATGCTTGGGAAGACATATTATTCCGTGGATACTTTTTTGATGGCCATCCATCATTTATGGCGGAATGCCGGAGTTCGGGAACATAGGCGCATCCTGTGCGAGATTCGCAATGACTTGCAGAAGATGCGTGCCGAGTATGTGGAAGCCAAACGTCTGGTGCGCCTTGAACGGCTGGATTATCTCCTTGCCACAATTGATTATGCGCTGGACTACAACAATGCGGCAATGATTCTGGCCGACAATGAATCAGTGGATAAGGCGTTAGCGGCTGCAGCCGCAGCTAAAACCGCTGGAGATCCGGTTTCCGCTGCGAAATCCGCAGCTGCAGCATATGCCGAACTTGTCGTATCGGGAATGCAGGCTGCCATGGAGGATTTTACACGCAAACTTACAACGCGCTGCGATTTCGGAACGCTATGCACTTTGAACGTGAAACATATGCCGCTCTACTGGGACACGGTCGGCAGGCTTGAGGAATTTCTCCCGGCTGCGCCACCGAGGGAGATAAAGGTTCGCGGCAGAAAAGACGAGGTCTGGATTTCATGGATGCCGGGACCGCGTAATTCCGGACAGAACCTGTATCGCCGGGCGCTTGGCGGCGGATCATGGAGCCGTGTCAATATTCGTCCTCTGATGGCGGGCTGTCAGATGTTCTGCGACAGGCCGGAAAAGCACGGAGACTATGAATATGCCGTCACTGCAATTGCCGACGGCGGATGGGAAAGTCCGCGTTCCCATTCGGCAAAAGCTGTTTATGGACATGGAAATAAAGGTCCCGTAATTGTGGCTTCAAAGCCGTTTACATTTCTGCGAGTCGGAGAGGATTTCTCATTGCGTGTTGTGGCGCTAAGCGACAGGGATATTCGAAGTGTGACTTTATTCTGGAGGAAAGCAGGAGAGAAAAACTGGAATGAAGCGTTGATGATGCAACGGTTCCGGAATTCATATCACACCGTAGTGCCTTCCGGGAAATTCACAGCCGGATCTTTCGAGTTCTATGTTGAAGCGTCCGATGGCGACGGGATGGTGTCCGCATGGCCCGAGAGCGGAGAAAAACTGCCATGGTCTCTGACGGTGCTGTAATATAAATCCACAGGCAGGATGCCTGTGTTACATTAAGAAGATGCCTTGCGGCATTAACCTTCCTTGGCCAAGGCTTCGGAGGGCAGGCTACGAACAAATTCCGAATTCGTTGGTAGTTAGACGTTGCTCGAAAAGGTATAAGAAAAACACCCCTTGCGGGGTTAACTACAAACAATGAACGCTGGACTTGAGGCGAATTCGTTGGTAGTTAAGCCCGCAAGGGCTGTTCTTCTGTTTAATTTGGCATTTTTTAAAAACTTTGTGCCTCTGTGCCTTTGTATCTCTGTAACTACTCTCTAAAGAGTTGAGGCAAAGCCGCCTAATTTAATGTTAAGGAATTTCAAAGTGATCAGTAACCAGTTACCGGTAATCAGTAAAGTCTCTTAACTGATAACTGAACACTGTTGACTGATAACTAAAAGTTGCGGCCCCTGGCCGCATAATTTAATCCTGATGGAATAACTGCCATGTATTTGAAATTTAATTGTTACCATTACGACATTGCCCGCGGTGCGTATCTGAAGCCTGATGTTTTCAAGAAGGCGATGAAGCTCGCCGCTGATTCAGGCTTCACCCATTTCCTGCCTTATCTTGAGAACATGATTAAACTTCCATCGATGGAAAAGGCATGTCCGAAATGCGCCTACAGTGCAGAGCAGTGGCGTGATTTTGAAAAGGCTGCCGGCGAATACGGCATTGAGCTTATCCCTCATTTCAATGTCATCGGGCACACGGCTCAGATTTGTGCAGTCTATCCCGAACTTGCTGGTGAAAAAGGCGGCTTTGAAATGGATGTGACTTCAAAGGTGGCAAGGGACTGGACCATAAGTTGCCTGAAGGAATATTGTTCTTTCTCCAAGGGTAAATATTTCCTGATCGGAGGTGACGAGTGGCAGACTCCCAATCATCTTCTTACACGCGACGGGTTCAGTGTCGCCAGGACTTGGGCGGACCAGGTGAACCTGGCGGTTGAATATATTGTGTCGCAGAAACGGATCCCGATTGTATGGCATGACATGCTTGTGCATTATCCGGAGACCATGAAGCTGTTGTCGAAGGATGCTGTCATAGGGTACTGGTTCTACGACGAGGATTCCGACTATGCGGTCATGGACACCTTCAAAAGGCTCGGGTTTCAGGTCATCATGGCGTCCGGCATGTGCTGCGGCCCCATTACAAGACGCAAGATCAAGGCGATAAATTCATCCATCGAATCGATGAAGCGCCACAAGGTCGACATGTTTATGATGACATCCTGGGAGAACTCATGCTGGGAACGGGAAACCGTCAACATTCCGCTTGTGGGTAACATTCTGAGGAATGAGAAACTGCCCATGAAAATTGTCGAAGCAGGATCCCTTTATGAATTGATAGAGCACAATCCGGACTCGGTGATGACGCCAGGACATGCCAGGGAAATTTGTGAGCTATTGAAAGACGGTGAGTGGAAGAAATATCCGGAATTGCATGGTTTCATGGAAAACATGATAAAACGGAATTACGGGGCGGTTTTGGATTCCTTCAATAAATACCATTTCAGCGAGGGGCCGATTTACAACAGGATCAAGGCGCTGCAGGAATTGAAGGTCGCGGATGCTTCGGTGCCATCTCCAGGGAAGACAGTCACGCCTCAAAGGGGGAAAGATGATTTTGCTTTGATTGTCGAAAAGGATTCGGAGAAAGGAGAGCGGATCAGGTTTGTAAATAAGGATGAATCGTTTGAAGTATATCCTAAGTTTGGAGGCACTCTCCAGAACTGGCGTTTTGGAGATGAGATAATTATTGCCGACAATCTTGATGCCAGATTGAAAAAGGGAAAGCTGCCTGAGAAGGGCGGTTACAAGAGCTATAACCAGGTAGGCGGATTCAGGCCTATCTGGGCGCTTGGCACTCATAGCAATCCGTGCATAACCTGGAATTTCCCGTTCTCCTGGAAGGTCACCGCCGATACAAATGAAGTCAAGACTGTAGAGCTGTCAGGAAGTTTCTACCATGTAGATGTTACGTATCAAATCTCCATTAAGAAGGGAATGACCGGATTCACATATTCGCTGAAGGCGGTGAATAAGCTTGACTTCACCTATGGCTCTTTCAATTTCAACCTGCTCTTGGCGTTCAATGATTCAGAAATATCCAGTACCAGTCTGCAGTGGGAGGAGGGCGGGAAGATCCATAAACTTCCGTTCGGCGATGTGAAAGATTCGTTCTTCGTCATTCCGTCAAGAAGATCCATAGAAGTGAAGAAAAAGAACTATCTGCTTGCTGTTGACTGCGGCGAAGCCGAAGGTTCAGGTTTTTATGTTGACTGGTCCGCAACTTTCATGACACCTGACTTCCGCGGGATATACAGGCCGCTTGAGGAGGGCGCCGTTACCAAGACAAAATGGACTTTCAGGATTGAGTGCTAAGCCTGCTGACAAAACAGAAAACTATTTTTCAAATATTTTCATTCCACAAAGACAAAATTCGCTTTCAGACCCGTCTCTCTTATAGAAAAAGTGATAGGAGCAAGGAAAATCATGCCGGATGAAATGGAAATCGAGCAGATTATCCGGAAGAAATTCCTGGAGGATGATCCTCTGGCTCTGGAGCTTGTATATGAGCATTTCGGGAAACGATTGTACGGATACCTGGTTTCAATTGTCAAATCACCTTCGGACGCGGAGGAGATTTTAAACGAGTTGTTCATGACAATCGTCCGCAAACGTGAGCAGTTGGGAAAAGCCTTGAACATGAGAACATATCTTTTTGCCATTGCGCGCAATCTGGCATTTGAGATGTTCAGGAAGAGTAAGCGCCGGCAGGAGACCCTCTCGGGATATGCGCAATATCTTGAAGTGCGAGAGGATGGCGGAGGCAAATGGGATCCGGAAGAGCTTGATTCTGTCAGAAAGGCGGTTGACAGCCTTCCTGAAGATCAGCGTGAGGTTGTGGTTCTGAAGATTTTCGAGGGGATGACGTTCGAGGAGATATCGCAGCTGATGCGAATTTCGCAGAACACCGCAGCGAGCCGTTACCGCTACGCCATTGAAAAGCTGCGTGAACACATGAAAGGATTTGGCTATGAATAAGGACATCGAGAGCAGATTGAAGGAGTTAAGTCTGACAGCCCCGTCGGCGGAGCTCAGGTCCAAGGTGCTTGCCAACGCAAGCGCGGCCTGGCGCAAGGAGCATGATGGGAGAGTGCTGCATATGCAGTTCCGTCACGTCATCGCATTGGCGGCCTCACTCGTACTTTTTATCTGTGCTATCGCACTCCTCAACCGGACCGAGGAAAGGCGGATGTCCCTGTCACTCAATTCCAGTTCGGGGCAAAGCAAGATGCAATCCGAGAACATCAAATTCCTGGAGGAGATGGGGTTCGACCGGCAATACAGTACGGCAATTGCCTGTTTACCTGAGATAAAGCGGATAAGTCCGTTTGTCAATAGATTTGAAGAATTTAATATGTAACATCAGAGGTGCAAGATGAAATTTAACAAGGTTTTCTTTAAGAAGTTCTTTATCGTATGTGGAGTTTTGCTTCTTGCTCTGATTGCGACTTTAGCAGTCATATACACAGTATTGAACATCAAGTGGGGAGGCGAGCTGAGGAGTGAAATTGAAAGGCTCAAGGCTTCAGGTGTGCCGATGACGATAAAGGACATAGCTCCGGCACCTCTGCCGTCTGCAGAGAACGCAAGTGTCGAATACCTGCAGATATTTTCACTTATGACGGACGGTACTTTCTCCATGAAAAATTTCGGTAAGAGCAGCAAGGAGATGCAAGAGCTTGACACTCTCTGCCTTTCGGCCAAGACCATGGAGGAGTTTGAGAAGCAGTGCACTAAGAATGCGGTGCGGATCCGGGAAATCTTGAATACGGAATCTTTCAGGCAGATTTTCGAACTCAGCCGGAAGGCCGCAGCCAAGCCGGGCATGAATTTCAATCTCAGCTATGAAGACGGTCCGGGATTGCTTCTGCCACACCTGAGTAAAACTAGAGAAATTTGCAGCCTGATGCGTCTCAAGGCGGAACTGGAGCTGATTGAAGGGCAGCGTGACAAGGCCTGGGAAAGCATACTCATAGGATTAAAAATCAGCTCGCATCTGAGGACTGAGCCTGTTATGATTTCACAGTTGGTTTACATCCACTGCAGCAATATCTGTTTTGATTTCATTTCGCGCAATCTGCCACGTTACGGAATAAGCAATGAAGATGCTGTTAAACTGATTACGAGCCTGGCACCGGAGAAGACCGAATACACGCAATCGTTGAAAAAGGCAATAGACGGCGAGAGAATCACCTGTGGCGGATGGGTATTCGAGCTGGTTCTTTCAGGAAGATTGAGATCCGAAGACTTAGCGGGGCTGATAGTGGACATGAATTGGTTTTCAAAACATCCGAAGCTAGGATCTTTATTTATCTCCCTGTATAAGCCGTTTGCAAAAAGAGATTATCTCGAATACCTCAAGCGAGCTGAGAGGGGCAAGTCCGAATATGATCAGAAATATTATAAGCTTAACTATGGTGATGCTTCCGTTAATCTTATTCTCGCAAACGCGCAAAAGGTGCGTGACAGCTTTCCGAAATACTGTGTTTTTACAAGAGAACTCATCCCTTCTTTTTGGATCATACGTCTGAAAACCGCTAAAATAGAGACGCAGGCCCAGGAGGTCCGGATACGTCTGGCGCTCGAGGAATATAAGAATCTCAAAGGCGCATATCCGGACAAACTGGAACCAATCGTCCCGCAGTTCCTGAAGGAAATGCCGGTGAGTGAAATGACCGGGAAGCCTTTCGAGTATTCCAAGGAGAATGAGGGATACAAGATTTCCGGTGGCATAGTTGAAATAAAATGAGGAATTAACAAAGAGTGAACGTCTAAAAAACTTACACGGAATCAGATAAATATAAAGGAGATTGATTATGAGAACTCTCAAACAGAAGAATTGGATGACCAAGGTTGCGGCATTTTTTGTGCTGGGGATGGCGAGTGTCACCATGACCGGGCAGACAAGCAAGGAAACGGGCAAGGTTAATCCTCCAACACAGGCAGAAGCGGCAAAAGTTAAGGAAATACCGCAAGGTGAACAAAAAGAAAACAATAAAGCAGGCATGGAAAATATAGCCAAACTGAAGCAACTCAATTTTGGATTAAGAATATATCAAGGTGAAAATATGCAGTATTTGCCATCAACCCTTGATGCGCTTAAAAAAGAATACGTCCAGGACGCTGAAATGTATGTCTGGACAAGCCCAGAGGACGGCAGCAAGGGCACGTTCATATACTTCCCCCCCGCTCTTGGCACCAATCCAAATTTAATTGTTGCGGCATCCCCGCGTCCTGCAAACGGCAAGAGGGAAGCGCTGTACCTGGATGGGCATTGCTCCATAATAACTGAAGAGGAGTTCCAGCGGGCTGTAAAGGAGCAAAGTCAGGATGTGAAAAATCCTGTTGTCACGAATGAGAATGCCGTAGTTAAGCCCATTTTTCCAATTCTCCCACCGCGTCAAAAAACGAATTCTGCGGAAGAGATCCAGGCAAGAGAGAAGATGATAAGAGCGCAGATTAATCTGCTGATGCAAATATCAATAGGGCCTGAAAAAATAAAAAACTGGGCAATGGGATTGCCTGACGAGAAAGACCGTACGCTGGCATTGGAATGTATGAAGGAGAATGAAGCAAGAAAAGCAAATCAGAAATAGACCGGACGTACTTCTGAGTATTCCAAGGAGAATGAGGGATATAAAATTTCCGGCGGCGTAGTTGAAAAGAAATGAGGAATTAACAAAGAGTGAACGTCTAAAAAACTTACACGGAATCAGATAAATATAAAGGAGATTGATTATGAGAACTCTCAAACAGAAGAATTGGATGACCAAGGTTGCGGCATTTTTTGTGCTGGGGATGGCGAGTGTCACCATGACCGGGCAGACAAGCAAGGAAACGGGCAAGGTTAATCCTCCAACACAGGCAGAAGCGGCGAAAGTTAAGGAAATGCCGCAAGGCGAACAGAAAGAAAACAATAAAGCAAGCATGGAAAATATAGCCAAACTGAAGCAGATCGGTCTGGCATATTTTGGTTATGCAGGTGACAACAAGGGGAAATTCCCATCAACTCTTGATGCACTTAAAAAAAGCGGATACGTTGTGGATTCTGAGATCTGTGTCTGGACAAGCCCAGAGGACGGCAGCAAGGATAAGTTCATAAACTTTGCCCCAGCTTCTGGCACGAATAAAAATTCCATTCTTGCGGCTGCGCCACGCCCTGCAAACGGCAAGAGGGAAGCACTGTTCCTTGAGGGGTATTGCTCAATAATAACTGAAGAGGAATTCCAGCGGGCTATAAAGGAGCAAAGTCAGGAGGTGAAAACTCCTGATGACAAGAAGGATAATGAAGCAAGAAAAGCAAATCAGAAATAGACCGGGCGTCCTTTCGAGTATTCCAAGGAGAATGAGGGCTACAATATTTCCGGCGGAGTGGTTGAAAAGAAATGAGTTGAGTACCGAGGGCAATTCCAATTGTCCCTTTTAAGCTGATTGATGAGAGAAGCGAATCACTTGGAGTGCGGGAATTTATTGCCGCCTTTTTTAGGGAAATTTATTTCCCGCCGTAAACAATCGCAAAATGAATTTTGCGACACAAGGCGGTGATGAATCACCGCAGTCCAAGGTCAGGCCTAAATGCCTGACGGGAAAAAGATAAAGGAAACCCCTAAATTTATTTTTTCAGCTTTTGCATTGCTTCCGCATAACGCTTTCCGAGCTGCTCTTCGGCTTCGGCGTTGAAATGGAGGTTATCCCCCTTGTGCTGAAGCCCCTTGGAATCGGCGAAACCGACAAAGGGCAGGGCGTTTGGAATTTTCTCGATCGCGGCTTTGACGGTGTCTCCGTTTGGGGACTTGAAGAATTCGCCCATTTGCCCTACGACAATCGGAAGGTCTGGAGATCCCAGATCCGTCCGGAGATTCTTGAACATTTCCACCAACCTTGCTTCGTATGTATCGGCATCTTCCGCCTTATAGCTGTCATTTTCACCCTGGTGCCACAGCACTCCTCCCAGGACGCCTGCCGACATTGCAGCCTTCGCCTGCTTGAGGGTGTTCTCGTAATTGACGGCACCCTTCATCCAGTTTTTAAGCGGACTTCCGCCAACTGCGCATGGAACCAGTCCGATTTTGCCGTCGGGATAGTTCTTTAGCATTTCTTTTGCAAAGGAAATGCCGGGGCCAACCCCTGTTCCTCCGGCATGCATCGGTTCCACTGCCACAAACCAGCGCGATCTTCCGTCAATGTATCCAATGCGAGGCTCCGGAGTCTGGGAGAATATAGTTGAAGTGTCACGGCCCACCATGTTTGACTGTCCCATGAGAAGATATATGTGAAGTTTTTCCTTCTCTCCGGCAACAAACTGTTCGGGCCCGACTTTCGGCCATTCCACGACCGGCCCTTTCGCCTGCGGACTGCTGCCGTCATTGTCTATCTTTAAAAGGACGAGGCCAGATTGATATCCGGCGCTTGGGATTGACGCGGTGTCGGCCAGTGTCACTACGTAGAAACGCATGGCATTGCCGTTCTTGACCGCAATATTGAATATTTCGCCTGTAGCCTGGGCCTTGGGATATTTTTCATGGAACAAAGGCATGTCATTATAATAAACCCCGATGATAAGCAATTTTGGTGTCCCGGGAACGACGATCGAACGCGAACTGCAGCTTTGCTGGGGCAGGGGATCGGTTCCCTTCAGGCGTTCGGGAAGCCCATCGAGGGAATAGTTTTCGCGGTCATGCCATGGAGCCGCGCCGTCTCTTGCCGGGTATGTCTTAGTTTCCTCTGCAGAAGCTGTGATCCATAGCGAGCCCAGTAGAATAATTGAAGAAACATACAGGTTTATTTTCATAACATCCCCTTTTTATTTTTGTAAATCGCTATTGACATATAAATATTGCCTGATATAATATACCAAATAGTTATAGTATTATTAGTATAGTAAAAAGAAAATATATCAAGCAATTATATAAACATTATTGTAAATTATGTCAAGCTCTATAGGAACATACATCAAGCTCAAGGAGTTGGCGGACGGCCAGTCAGGGTATTTTACCGCGGGACAGGCATCAGATCTGGGTTACGCGCATTCCCAGCAGATTTTTCACAGCCGGAAAGGGAACTGGCAGAAAATATTCAGGAACCTTTACAGGCTGCCAGGGTGTGAGGACAGCCCGAAATCAGAGTTCATCAAATACTCGCTCCTGAGCATCGGCAGGTCAAACTCCCCAAAGGCGGTCATAAGCCATGAATCCGCGCTTTACCATTACGGCCTAATGGATGACGTTCCTGATGAAACAGTTTTAACAGTCCCGCACTCTTTCAGATCGAAAATGCCGGCCATGTGCAAGATATACAAGAAGAGCCTTGATGATAAAGAGGTGCTTTGTGCAGGGGGGTTCAAAGTCACAAGCATATCAAGGACGCTGCACGACATGTCCGAGGCCTCCCTGATGACAAGGAAAGAGCTGGATAAGATTGTCATGAGGGCTTTTGAAAAGAAACTTCTCGGCAGGAATGAGTTGGAATCCCTTGGACTTGTGAACGAGGGGATGATAAAACATGTAGAACAGCTGGCATCGGCTCGAGAGTTTCAAGATATTAACGGAACGGGAAGCAGGTTTGCGGTTCTCGCAGTGAGGAGCAAGGGGCATCTATATGAAGACATGCACAGCCTCATGGTGATGAACCTGCAGAAAAAAGGGATAATACCCATCTCCATCCATTTTGACGAAAATCCGGAGATTATCAAAAAAGAACTCGATGCCGTAATGTCCTTGAAACCTGTTTCGATAATAATAGAAGGACATTCCGGAACCGCCGTAATGGATTATCTTGAATCCAAGTCGGACTGTTTTGATTCTGTGATTTATCTTATAGACAAGCCGGAACTTGTTTCCGGAAAATTCAAATCGCATTTCGTCCTGACTGACTGGTGGTTCGGTTCGTACTCTGCGACAAAATACCTGCTCGGGCTTGACCACAAAAAAATCATGCTGATGTCCCATAAGTGGATATATTCGCCTGAACAGTTCAGGCTTTCGACTGAATACAGGTTTGAGGAAGGGTACAGGATGGCTCTCAAGGAAGGAGGGCTTCTTGATTTCGAGCAGTATTTCTATGACGACTTTAAGGAACCTGAACTTACCGGCCGGGAATTCCTGAAACTCCTGAAATCGAAGAAATGCCCTACCGCCATCCTGTCGTTAGGGGATGTCCGCATAACGTCAAAGATGGATGTTTTCCGCAGGGCCGGCATCAATATCCCAGATGACATTTCGGCAATTGGATATTACAACACCCCGTTGAGCAGCATGAGCTCTTTCCCCTTGACCAGCGTATCCATCAAGGAGGATGAAATAGCGGCGCGAGTGGCGGAAATAGTCGCCGGTGATACGAATGCCTCTGAAATAACGATCAAGCCAGAGCTTGTTATAAGAAAATCATGCCGGGAGCTGCGGTGACCGGGGACCAGTGATCAGTGATCAGTAATCAGTGACCGAGTGACCGAGTGACCGAGTGAGCAGAGACAGTTATAGGAAATTTAGTTGGAGTTCAAACTTTAGGGAACCTCTAAAAATTGGCATATGGCGCGAGACAGGAGATTATGGAGATACGGCTAGGAGCAAATACCAGGAGCAGCCCCGTAGC